>MGOA01000071.1 GCA_001796965.1 Chloroflexi bacterium RBG_16_64_43 | reverse complement strand
TGCTCGATGAGTTTCTTCGCGCGCGCGGTTACACACCGCTCGAATACCAGGGCGCGGTGATCCCGTTGCACATGCCGTGGCGGCGGCTCGAGCGGCGCTCCAGCACCGCACGTGTGTTGCTGGTGGGCGATGCTGCGGCGCATGTCAAGGTGACGACCGTTGGCGGGTTGGTTTCGGGCCTTTTGGGTGCGCGCGCGGCGGCGGAGGCGGTGATCAGCGGGCGGCGGTATGCGCAGGCCCTCGCGCCATTGCAACGCGAATTGCTCATCCACGATGGCATGCGTTGGGCGCTGGATCGCTTCGTCGATGCCGATTACGACCGTCTGCTGGGCGGGCTTGCGCCGCGCACGCGGCGCTGGCTCGAGACCCAGCCGCGCGATCGGGTGGCGGGGTCCATCCTAAGAATGCTTATGGGACAGCCCTCTCTGGGCCTTATGGCAATGAGAATGGCACTTGGGTCCGTCCTGCCACCAGCCTTGTCCGGCAGGCGGCGCCTTGAAGGTCGGGTCGCATTCGGGAATGATGATTGAAGGAATCTCAGCAAAGCCTCTCCTGCCGCGCGGTGCTCTAGAAGGCACGAGCTTTGAGATCGCTCGGGAGAACGCAGTTCATGAGCCTGATGTTGGGTGAAGACGGAAAGCTGTCCCATACTCGGCCCTACCCTTCGCCTGGCCAGGATGCCGCGCGCAGGCCGCGGTGGCATCTTGCCTTACCTGACATGTTGTTCGCGTTAGTCGTTCTCGCCAGCACGGTACAGTATTCAGTCTTCAAGGTGTGGCCCCGCGAAATAAGCTTGGTTGAAATCGCGCTGCTACTTTGGATCGGTGTGGAGGCCCTGAATGGTCGAGGCTTGTCCCCACGACGGATGCCGGTCTCCGCAAAGCGGATGGGCCTGCTCCTCCTGGGACTTGCGTTGTGGGCGGCCATGCTATGGCTGGTTGGGCTCGACTGGCCCTACAACCTAAACGAGGTGAGGTGGCTCTTCCTCTCGGTGCCGGCTTTTATGCTATTGCTTTCCACCTCGGAGCAGGAGATCGCACGCCGCTTGGCAATCGTGTTGGTGATTGCCGTGATGGCCGCGCTCGTCGCCGACTTGCAGGGTGTAACAGGCGCATTTCCCCCTCCATTTGCGGAGTTCTCAACCAAGCAGCGCTGGCTGAGTTCGGACCTGGCGGTTGAGGGGACCGTTGCCGTTGGGCTCTTCAGACACTCAAATATGTACGGCGGCTTCATCTTCTGGCCCCTGATGATCTCGATCGGCGGCGTGATGCAGAAAGGGAAACGCTGGGTCTGGGCGTTGGGGGTCGTGTTCTTTGGGGCAAGCCTCTATCTTTCGTATTACCGTGGACTGCTCCTTGGTCTTGGGATGGCCTTGGCAGCCTTCAGCCTGATCATGGTTCCACTTCCCCGGCGTCTCGTCGCGGCGGGTCTTGTGGCATTGCCTATACTGATGGTCTTGGCCAGCAGCCTTGGGTACGCGCTGAAACCATCGGCCGCATTCTTCGAGACGTTGCGCTTCCGCATTAATCTCTGGCAAGATGTGCTCAACTACATCCGATCGGATCCCTGGATTCTCGCCTTTGGCGCAGGGTATCACCCAGGGCCAGCCCTGCAGCTTTCACAGGCGGGAGCCGACCCCCACAATGCGTACCTGTACATGCTTATGCACTATGGTCTCCCGGGTGTGCTCATCCTTATGGCCATAATGGGTCACGTCGTCCTTCTCGGCTGGAGGGCGTATGTGCGCGGGGCGATGACCCAACGCCCCATCTTGGCGGCGCTGTGGGCTGGTCTATTGGCATGGTTTGTGACCAGCCTCTTGGACAGTCGGATGACGACCTCCGAGTGGCAGGTTCTTTTCATACTGGTCATGGCCCTGCTGTGTGGGTTCAGTTCCCTGGGGGAGGGGAAGGAGGTCGGCTTTTCGCGGACGACCTCTGCTCCCCGGAAGGTTTGATTGTCGAGTCCTGGTATACCCTCAATCCGGCATCAGCGGGGCCGCAGGTTTCGCGCCATGGCAAGCCAATCCCAATCGCCGAGCCTGCTGGACTTCCGGTCCCGTAGCTGGGTCGTCGGCTTCTTGCCGCTCCAGGTGAAGCGGGCAAGTGGTTGGAGGTCCAGATGACTCCGAATCTCAGCCCGGCACAGCGCTCGCTTCGCGTGACAACAGTGCTGGAGAGGCTCGAAACCTGGGTGGCAGGGAGGTCTTCGGCCATCCTCGTCACCCTGACGGTGTTGGAGGTGACCGCGGGGGTCGCTTACTGTCTCATCCTGGGTGACCGTGTGCGCTATCCAGATGAGCAGTTGTACTTGGACTACGCGGCCAACCTGGCGCGCGGCCACGGCTTCACGCTGGACGGGACTCACCTCACGGCTTTCCACCCTCCCGGCTATCCGCTGCTGCTCGGGTTCCTGGCAAGCCTGGGCGCCTCGCTTTTTGTCATGCGCATGCTCAACTTCGTCCTGTTGGGTTTGACCATCCCTTGCGGGTACAGCCTGTTGCGTGGCAGCCACGGGCCAAGAGCCGGCTTATTTGCGGGCCTGCTCATCCTGGCCTATCCGGTTCTCTTCTACACGGCAGGAACGTTTTACCCCCAGACGGTTGCCGCAGCCCTGCTTCTGGGCGGGATGGCACTGCACTGGACCCGACACCCCTCGCCATGGACCTCCATTGGCGCCGGCGTATTGTTGGGATGGGGGGTGCTCACGGTCCCGACGTTGGCCTTTGTTCTCCCCCTCCTGCTTGTCTTCGATTTGACTGCATGGCACATCCCATGGCGCAGGTCCTTCCTCGTCCTGGTCTGTAGCGCGATCACCATCGGATTCTGGACGGTCCGCAACTACGTAGTGTTTGATCGTTTCGTGCCGATCTCCACCAATTTCGGGATCAACTTCTTGATTGGCAATTCACCCGCGACCACGCCCAACAACGGGCCCAATGCTGACATCAGCGCCTACACCAGCGCCGCGGAACGCTTGGGCCTGGATGAGTTCGATCGCAATTCCTACTACCTCTCGCAGGCTGTGACCTATCTTCGCTCCGACCCGGGGCATGCGGTCGATCTCTATTTACGCAAGGTCCTAAACTTCTTCAATTACCACAATGAGCTTCGCACGAGTTCGGAGAGCAGCCCTCTGCGCGACGCGCTCATGCTGGCCACCTACGGACCGCTGCTAGGCCTCGCGCTCACCCGCCTTGTCCTCTTGGATCGGATGCGGATGTCGCCATTGGAGGGCTTCATCGCCATTACCTACCTTGTAGGTGCGCTAGTAAGCGCCGTCGTGTTTACCCGCATTCGCTATCGCCTGCCTTTGGATGTTCTGCTCATCCTTCTGGTGGCAGCTTTCCTCGATCGTCTGTGGGCTGCGGTTGCTGGGAGGGCTGGTTCATCCCTCGGCAATCCTGAAGCGGTCTGGCAACCATGAGCCAGGGTTTCGCGTGTATTGGAATGGCGGGGCAGGGACCGGAGGTTTGTATTGCGCTCGCCGCAATGCGTAATGCGATACTTGCCGTGTCGCACTGCCGGCGAATCTGCTTGGGCACAGCAAGCAAGGGTCCGAACGAATGAGCACTGCCGGATCCGGTGCGGAACGACCCACCGAAAGGGCTGCGCCCACGTGGAAGGCCGATTCGGAGGGAGATGGCTACCGCTATGCCGTGCTTGACCAGGCTGTGGTCTCGGGCGGGAATTTCCTCAGCTTGGCCATTCCGGCCCACTTTGTGTCGGCGGGTGACCAGGGCGTACTTGGATACCTGTTGGCGATTTATGCTGCAACGATTGTGCTCAACCTAGCTGTTGTGTACTACTGGGGCGGCGTTGCAGCTCCACAGAAGAGCTCGCCCGACAGATACCTTGCGGTGCTGGGCGTATTGGCTGGGCTGGTCGCACTGCCGGCTGCACTTCTAGGTGCCGCGACGCTTTTTGCACTGGTAAGTGCATCGGGCGCCGCGACGAGTCCCACCGCGGCGCCACTGTGGGCCGCGTTTCTCCTCCTCGCGCAGGTCCAGGATTTTGGGCGGCGGTCGGCGTATTTGTTTTCGGGCGCGCGCCGTGCCATGGGGTTGGATCTGTTGGCCTATGGCCTGCGGATGGTCCTCTTGCTCGGGCTGCGCCCATCGAACGCGCCCCTTGCCATCGCCGTGCTCGCCCTTAGCTTAGTGCCGACCGCGGTCATCACGACCGCGCGATCGATCCCTTCCATCCGCGCCCATCGTGCAGGCATCTTGGCCGACGTGCGTATACATCTGCGGGAGACACGCTGGCTGCTGCTCAACGCCCCCGCGCAATGGCTGTGGGCCCAGTTACCTCTCTTCGTGGTAGGGTTGGCGGGCGGGTTGCCGCAGGCCGGAATTTTTGCCACCGTGTCCAGCCTGGCGCGTATGGGCAACGCCGGGATGGAAATCCTTGAGACACGCGTGTCCGCGGTCGCTGGGAGGCTGATGGCGAGCGGTGGGCGAATCCAAGTCGAGGGGCACATGCGACGGATCCGCCTTGTGGGCTTGGGCGCGTGGCTGGTGGGCGCTGTGTTTGTGATCGTCTTGGGCCAGCCGGTTCTCGCCCTGCTCTTTTCTTCGACGTACGCCACTGCCCCGGCCCATCTCTTGCTGGAAGTCCTGTGGTTGGCGCAACTCCCCATATTCCTCTTCCGTGTGGACGAGATCGTTGTGCGCACCATCGGCAGAACTGGACGCCTCGCTCTGGCGTACTACTCAGGCATTGCGATATCCACCGCTGTCGGCGTTGCCGCCGCCTCTGTCTATCACGTGATGGGAGGCGCACTCCAGTTGTTGGTGGAGGCTGTGGTCATCCTTATTCTTATGCGGGCCGCGCTCTTCGCCTCCGACGGCACGCCCCGGGTTGATGGGCAAGGCGCGCTGGCGTGACTCGCTTCGGGTGAGAGATCGTCTCACGAGAGATGAGCGCAGGTCGGCGCCCGGGGTTAGCAGGGAATGCACGATGGCGCTGTCCGCCATCCATGCCCAACAGGTTCACCGAGGATCGCACCGTGGAATCCACTAGGCACCACGAACCAGCGCCGCGGGTCTATCTAGGTCCAATTGGGCCGGATTACGACCGCGCAGTGGCCGCTGGGTTGGAGTGGATCGGGCTGGAGAAGAGAGTCAAATCTTCCTCGGTTGTGTTCCTCAAGCCGAATCTAACGTACCCCGAGTACCGGCCGGGGGTGATGACCCATCCCGCCGCGATCGAGGCCGTCGTCCGCGCGCTAGGAGACTACACCTCGCATATCTTCATCGGGGACGGCGACTCGGGCGGCTACAACCCCTTCCCGATCGACGAGGTATTCCGCGCGACGGGTCTCTTGGAATTCGAGCGCCGCTACGGCGCCAGAGTGGTCAACCTAAGTCGCCTGCCCTCCGTGGAAGTGGAGATGCACGCCGGGCGCGGTATTGCGGCGGTGCCGTTGCCACGGCTCCTGTGCGAGGAGATCGATCTGCTGATCAGTGTGCCGGTGCCCAAGATCCACTGCAACACCGGCGTCAGTCTTTCGCTCAAGAACCTGTGGGGGTGTGTGAGCTCCACGACGCGCCGGCTGCGGCTGCACCCTTGGCTCGCCGATTTGCTTATAGGCATCCAGCGCACGGTGCACGCCGAGGTGGCGATCGTCGATGGGCTATTCGGCCTCAATCGAAACGGGCCGATGCGCGGGGACCCGGTGGAATTGGGCTGGCTGTTAGTTGCCGATCCGCTTGGGGCGGCGGAACGCATCGCCTGCGAGCTCATGCAGGTCGACTTGCGGAGCATTCCTCATCTGCGGCGGGCACAGGTGGCCGGCTTGATTCCGGCCCTGGGGGCGGTCGAGTTGCAGGGCGACCTCAATGCCCACCGGCGCGAGCGGTTCTACCTGCGCCGCGAATTGACGGATCTCCCAGGGTACCTCGCCTTTCACTCACCGGGGCTGACTTACTTAGCATACTTCTCGCCGCTGTCCGGCATCCTGCACCGGATGCTTGATCGCGTGCGCACCCCCTTCTATGATTATGAACACTACCGTGAGCTGCGGCGCGGCCACAGGGAATGACGTGCGCTTGGAATTAGACCCCCCTGGCGCATCGGATGCCGAGAACCCGGTCCATGTTCTGGGCGTGCGCGTGGATGCGCTTGATATTCCGCGCGCTGTGGCGCGTGTGCGAGACTGGATAGAGCACGACAAGCCACACTACGTGTGCGTGACCTCGGCCCACGGTATTCTCGAATGTTGGCAAGACCCCCTGCTGCGCCGGGTGTTCAATGGCAGCGGCATGACCACGCCGGACGGCATGTCACTGGTGTGGCTGTTGCGCCTGCGCGGCCGGCGGGGAACGCGCCGGGTCTACGGCCCGGACTTGATGAACGCGATTTGTGAGGCTTCTCTGAGCGCCGGCTGGCGCCACTTCTTATATGGCGGCGGCCCCGGCGTGCCCGAAGCGTTGGCCGCGAGGTTGGGGCGGCGTTATTCAGGCCTGGCGATTGCGGGGACATGCTCGCCTCCGTTTCGGCCGCTGAATGCGGCCGAAGAGGAAGCCATCGCAGCGCGCATCAACCAGGTCCACCCACACGTGGTATGGGTTGGGCTTTCGACTCCCAAGCAGGAGCGCTGGATGGCCGCCCACCTCGGTCGGATTAACGCACCGGTGTTCATCGGTGTTGGCGCAGCCTTCGATTTTCTCTCGGGCACCAAGCCTCAGGCCCCGCGGTGGATCCAGAGGAGCGGGTTGGAGTGGCTCTTCCGGCTGGCCACTGAGCCGCGCAGGCTGTGGCGACGCTATGCGCAGTATCCGCTCTTCGGATTGCTGGTGGCGGCGGAAAGCCTCGGGCTCCTCAGGGTGGACCCAGAGGCCCCATGAAAGACTGAAGTCGGCGTTGCGACGCCCCCTGGCGCGGACTATACTGCGCGTGCACTCGCTTTCCAAACACGCTCGACAAGGACAACCAATCTTATGGTGCGGCGCTTCTCGACCGACTTCGCCTTGATCGCGATGCTCTTGGACGGACTGCTTGTGGCCGGTTGTCTTGCGCTGTCGGTCCTGGTGCGGCCGTTGCTCAACCCCCTGCCTATCACACGCACGATCCTTGGCCCGATTGAAATCCCGGGCCCCATGTATCCCATCTCGAGCGCGGTGTGGGTGGCGACCCTGGCGATGCTCTCGATCTATGATCCTCGACGCTACCTGCGTTGGCGCGAGGAATTGGGAGGGATCGCGCTGGGCGCAGTGATCAGCGCCATACTATTGGCCGGACTCTTGTATCTGTCCTTCCGGGATGTCTCGCGAGTGCTGTTTCTTGTTTTCATCGGGCTGAGCGGGTCGGTGCTCGTCGCCTGGCGTGCGGTCTTCCGACTGGCACGGGGCCACCGACTCTCCAGCCAGCCATCCGCGAGACGTATCCTTGTCGCTGGCCGCGGGATTGTGGGGGAAGAGGTGCTTCGCGAGGTCCAAGCGCACCGTCGGCTGGGGATTGAGTTGGTTGGGTTTCTCGACGACGACGCGAGCAAGGTCCAATTGCACCCGGATGTGCTCGGCCCCCTCGACCAGATGCGATCCGTGGTTGCGACGCACGGCGTGACGGACGTCGTGCTGGCCCTGCCGCGGCGCGCCCACGATCGGGTCAATCAGCTGGTAGTCGAGTTGCACGACCTGCCGGTGAATGTCTGGCTCATCCCGGACTACTTCTCTCTTGCGCTGCACCGTGCCCGAGTTGAAGACTTCGCCGGGCTGCCCATGCTCGACCTTCGGGCGCCTGCCCTCTCGGACTACCAGCGTATGAGCAAGCGTGTCTTCGACGTTGTGGTCACGCTCCTTCTCGCACGCTGGCTGCCGTGATAGGGTCGGCTATTGCCATCGTCATTCGACTCGACAGCCCGGGCCTGGCCCTTTTCCGTCAAGAACGCGTGGGCGAGAATGGCCGCCTTTTCGAGATGCTGAAGTTTCGCACAATGGTGGTCGGGGCAGAGGCCATGCGCCACGCGGTTGAGCAAATCGGCGCGAACGGGGAGTTATTGCATAAACCGTATGACGACCCGCGGGTGACTCGCGTTGGGCGCTTCCTGCGGCGCACCAGCCTGGACGAGCTGCCACAACTCCTAAATGTCCTGCGCGGCGAGATGAGCCTGGTTGGCCCACGGCCCGAGCTGCCCTACTTGGTGGAACGTTACGCGCCCTGGCAGCGCAAACGCTTTGTCGTTCCGCAGGGGCTCACCGGCTGGTGGCAGGTTCACGGCCGCGCCGACAAACCGATGCATCTGCACACCGAGGACGACCTGTACTACGTGCAGAACTACTCCTTGTGGCTGGATGTGCGCATCCTGTTCATGACCCTGGGCGCGGTGGTGAGCCGCAAGGGGGCGTACTGAGGAACTGGGCGTTCGCAACCGGTCTTCGAGAAATGCAACGAAACTCCTAGAGGGCACAGGGCTGGCCGCGGCCAAAGGCCGGACCGTACGCACGGCGGGGGTATGGACGCTTTATTCCTGTAAGGAGTGCGTGGTATCGATTTGCCGATCTTCGGTGACTACCTCCGCCTATTGACAAACGCCGACCCTCGTCTAGAATGACTCATGTAAGCACACGTTGGATGGCACGCACACGTTTGAAACCAAGGCGCCGCGTGTGACATCGGGGTAAGGCTGCCGAGAAACA
>MGOA01000070.1 GCA_001796965.1 Chloroflexi bacterium RBG_16_64_43 | reverse complement strand
CATGCGTCGTGACCGAGATCGAGGCCAGCGCGCCTTGGAAAAGCTCGGCCATCCCGCCGGGTGCGAGGGCTGGCAAGAGCCTGACGTGTTCCCTGATCCGCAGCCTGCGCAGCCAATCGGAGGCCAGCCCCGAACCGGCCATCCCCACGCACAGGAAATACGCGTTCGGGATCTCGCGGATTATCCGCGGAATCGATTTGAAGAAGGTGTCGCTGCGGGCATAGCCCCGCAGCCCGCGCGGATTCACAAACACGATGGCCTCGGCCGGAAGACTCCAACGCAGCCGCCAATCCGGCGCCGGCGTTTCCCTGTGAAACACGTCGCCGCGAATGCCGCCATTGCCCGGGGCAACCAACGTCGGGCGGGTTGCCGTGAAGCCCCATCGCGCCGCCAGCTGGAGATCCCGCTCGCAATCCGCATGCAATGCATCGACGCGCCGCATCGATCGCTGGGTCCAGGCCGCCATCATCAGCGAGGCGGGCGCATGCAGGGTGAAATCGTTGCCCCAAATCGACACGGCGGTCGGCACCGGCGCTGTCTGGTGGCTGCGCGCGGCCACCGCAACCATTCCTTCCAGCGGCAGGCGCAGCGCGTGGATAAGGTCCGGCCCAATCTCGCGGACGATGTTCGCGAATCGCTTGGCCTGCCGGCCGATCCACAACGGCGCCAACCAGTGCAAGGCAAGAGCCGAGGCTGCGAGGGAGGCCGTCGAGCGCTGGGTGACAGGGCTCGTGGCAGCCTGCCCTCCAGCGCGACGTGGCTGCGGGATGAGCGGCAGGCTGCGAAAGGAAGCCAACCCCTTTACGGGCGGCTCGCTCTGGGCTCGTGAGGAGACCAGGTGAACCTCATGCCCGTCCTCGATACGCCCGTGAATCCACGCGCGGGCGATAGGGCTGCGCCCGTCGGCAAGGAATAGGATGCGCATGATGGGTCTGCGGCCCGAGGCGCCAAGCTGCCCGGCGCGCTATCCTTTCCGCGGTCCGGCGGAGGCAATCCCCGCCCGAGGCGGGCGCGACTTCGATGACCAGACCTCGCGGATGGCCGAAACGAATCCCTCACCCATGCGCTCAAGGGTCGCCTCGCGTGCGACGATGGCCAGAGACGTCGCACCCATCGCGCGCAGCCTGGCCGGGTTGGCCATGGCCTCCTCAAGAATCATCGCGAGATGATCCTCGTCACCCGGCAGCAGCAACCATCCGTTAAGACCCGGCTGAACCAGGTCCGCCTGGCTGCCGTCGGCCTCCGCCACCGCCACCGGTTTGCCGTAGGTCAGTGCTTCCTGAAGCGCCAGCCCGCCGGTCCCGGGCATAACGAACAGGTCCGCCACCGCAAAGCAGATGCCCAGATCGAGGCCGAAGCGCTCGCCCACGAACCGAGCGCGCGGGAGGGTCTCTTCGGCAAGTGCCTCCAGCCGCGCGCGGTCCGGCCCGTCGCCAACAACCAACAGCTGCACTGGGCGCGCCTGGCGCGCACACGCCCGCAGGAGCAGGTCCACCCGCTTGCGCGGCTGGAGCCGGCCGACGAAGAGGATCACGGGGCCCGCGTCCAGGCCAAGTTCCTCACGCCAGCGGAAAAGCAGAGTCGCATCCTCGTCCAACATGCGCGTGACGCGGTTCGCATCGCCCGGTTGGACAGCGTTGGGCGCCACAAAGACACGCTCCTCCGCGAGACCCAGGCTGGCGAATAAGCGCGCGCCGGCCTTGCTGTATGTCACCAGACCATCGAACGAGCGATAGTAGTTGAGGAGAAACGGTGCCCATCCGGAACCCTGCCGTGCACGGCGCGCGGGCCCGAGTGTCCACCCGATGACCGGCCGGCCGGTGCCGCGCATGCGCCACAGGGCCAATAGGTTGCTCAGGTACCCCGGGTTGGCTTCAAGCACGAGCACTTGCGGCACAAAGGATGTGAGCCAGCGCTCCAACCCACTTTGCCATAGAAGGTATTGTTTCTCCCCGCCCAGGTAGCGATTGCGCCCGCGCACCCAGGGGCAGGCGCCCAGGTCGTTGGCCTCAGCCACCGCCTCTGTTTTGCGCGGCCTTCCTGAGAAGACCTGCAGGCGTGTGCGCGGCATGCGCTCGGCCAGGTGCTCGAAGAACGGCGCGCGATATGTGGGTATGACGCGCTGCTGAAACCCAATACGCTCGGGAAGAGACTCGTCCTCACTCATCGTGCGTCCAGCTTTCCTTCGCCTTGCAGGCTGTGCCATCGTCCCTGCGCGCGCTACAGGCCAAGCGCCTCCCGGTAGCGAGCCGCTATTTTCGTGATGTCATGTCGAGCGGATGCGCCGAGATACGCCCTGCGTGAAGTGCCCGCCCAGTCGCGTGCGATGCGCAACCCGCCTTGACCGAGTTCTTCCAGGTTGGCGGGCGGTTGCAGCTTCCACACATCGCCCGCATAGGGCAGCACCTGCCCTTCGCCCGCATGCACCAGTTCGGCCAATGCGCCTGTATCGTACCCTAGAACGGGCAGCCCGGCCGCCATGGCCTCGATCACCGAGTTGGGGCACGGCGGGTTGAGTTCCAGCGAGAGTTGCATCACCGCACGCGATTGCCAGCCCGCGATCTCCTCTGCGGCGACATGACCGCGGAACTCCATCCCCTCCTCAAGAACGTCCTCGATATGGAAGAAGGAGGGCACGCGGCCAAAAACGATGGTGCGCTCGATAATCTCCTGCGCCCGCAATTCGCGGTGCGCTGCACGCAATATGGCGGCCGACGCTGGGTCCAGACGAACCGCACCTTCAACTACCAGCAACACCGGCGACTCCGGGGCGGCGCGCACACGGGTCGGGCCTATTGGCACGCCATTGTGGATCACCGTCGCGGGCCGAGGCGAAGGGCCAAACCGGCGGTGCCACCAATCGCGAACGAACGTGCTCTGGTAGATTACGCGAGTCGCGTAGCGCGCACGGACCAGGCGCAGCAGCAGGTTACGCAGTTCGGAGGTGACGAAATACCCCGGCGGAACGGGATGCACGCGGTGGATCCAGTTGATCCCGTCCAGGCGCTGCACGATGGGGATGCCATCGCGGCGGCAACGCTCCAGGCCGCGCCAGTTGCGTGTGGCCGCGAAAACCAGTACGGCCTGCAGCGGCCGCTCATCCAAGTCGTAGGTGAGCTGTAGGCCCTCGGCCAGCAGAACGCGCGCCAGGCGCGCCTGAAAAGACCCAGGGCCTCCGCTGCCGACGCGCGGGTAAAAGCAGACCCTCATGGAATGGGTGGCGGGGAGCCCGTTTCCGGTGACCGCGAGCGCGGGCGGCCTGGCCATATCAGCATCAGCACGAAGATGAGCAGGCTGAGGGTCGCCACTCCGGCGAGAACCGGAATGGCGGAAGAGCGAATGCCCAGCCAATAGCGCGCGATGTACCAGAACGTCATCGCGATGCAAGCGGCCGCAAACGGTACCGCAATGCGCGCCAGCCATGGGCTGTGAGTCTCACGCCAACGCCAGTAGCCCCACGCTGCGAGAAGGGCCATGGGCGCAAGCACAAACAGACGGTAGCGAGGGTTGTCCCACTGGTCGCCGAGGGCGCGGTACGAAGCAATCGCCGCGACGATCCAGAAGACCAGGCTGGCAAAAGCTTCGAAACGGCGTGCCTTGAGTCCGCGCAGTGCCGAAATCCCGCCGTAAACAAGGAACGGCAGGAGCAGGTACCACCCCGATGCGCGTAACAGCCCAAGCACCTGCCAGATGCCTCCACCGGATTGCTCCACATTGCGGAAGCCGATGGCGGCCGGCAGAACGGGCTGCAACAGCCCGTAGACACCGGCCACAACGAATGCAATCTGGCGCGGCATGCGCTGCATGAGCGTCTCGAATAGATCGGTGCCCGGTGCCGCAAGCATACGGTCGAACTCGGTCCACGCCTGGCCAAACAGGAACTTCCACTGAACGAGCCACACGTTGAAAGAGTCCGGGATGATCTCCGCTTCGGCCAAGGAATACAGGATGGGCAGGGACACGACGGCCGCCGCCAAGGCGCCCAGCAGAATGCGCCCGCTGGTCGTCCGCCAATCGGATAGCCAGACGGCAGCTAGCAGCAGCACGACACCGGCCAGAATCCCGAACTGGAACGAAACGCCGATCATCACCGCCAGTGCCATGACGGCGAGGATGAGCCCACCTCGCCTGCCGATCGCGAACAAGGGCGGCTCGCCAGAAGATGATTGGCGCGCGCCGGCCACGAACACCGCGCTCACGCCCCACAACATGAAGGCCAGCAGCATTGCAAGGTAGCCCTGCTGCAAATGCGATGAACCGATGACGACCGCCTCCGGGTATAGCGCGGTGATGACGGCAGCGCCCATCGCCACCGGCCGCGATACGTGCAGCCGGGCCAGATGATAGACGGCAAGCACCGTCAACGAAGTGGCACACGAGGCGAGCAACCCCAGCAGCATCGGGCGCTGGAAATCCGGGCTGAACGCGCGGTAGGCCACGACAGCCAGGAAAGTGATTCCGCCGGTGTTGTCGCCGCGTCCTCGGCCGAAGGCGGAAACCGCGGGCGTGTCGGTCTGGGCATAATCCCAGGCGCGCTGCGACGCATTGTAGGCATCGGTGGCGATGAACCCGGCTTGCTGCTCCGGCGAGCGGTACCCCCAGGCGCGGAGTGCAACAGGCCAGAAAGCCGCCGAAGCCACACGGACCACAAGCGCAATCCATACCCAGCGCCGGAGCCAGGCGCCGTCACCCTCGCCGGGTGCGAGCCATCGCAGCGTAGCAGCAACCAGAGCGCTGAACGCGACGACCGGCAACAGGAACGAGGCGAAATTCGGCCAATAGAATCGGCCCCAATACCACGTCGCGCCCCACGAAGAGTAGCTTTGTGTTGCGGCGAGAATGCCTGTGGCCGCAAGCATCGCGGCGACAAACACCAGCCACGTACGAGTGGATTTCCGTGTGTCGGCGGCAGGGAGTGTCGATCCGTTGGGGGAAGCTTGGCTCACGAGTGGTCTATCCTTGGCTCACACCAGGTTGGCGCAGTAACGCATCCACAATGCGGGCGGCCGCGTGCCCATCGCCGTACGGATTGACGGCCTGCGCCATGGCCGCATAGGCTTTGCCATCGGTCAGCAGCCGGGTCACTTCCCGTTCAATGGAAGCCTGGTCGGTGCCGACCAGATGCACAGTGCCCGCGGCCACGCCCTCCGGGCGTTCGGTCACTTCGCGCATCACCAGCACCGGTTTGCCCAGACCCGGAGCTTCTTCTTGCACCCCGCCCGAATCGGTGAGCACGAGCTTGGAGGCTTTGAGCAAGTTTACCATCGGCAGGTAGTCGAGCGGTGGCAGCAGCGTGATCCCCGCCGCATGGCTCAGCATTTCCCTCACCGGTCCGTCGACATTCGGATTGAGGTGGACCGGGTAGACGAAATGGACATCCGGCGCGAAGCGTGCCGCGAGTGAGAGCAGGGCGCGGCAAATGCGTTCGAGCGGAGCGCCGAAATTCTCGCGGCGATGGGCCGTGACCAGCACCAGACGCGCATCGCGCGGCAGCCCCGCTAGCGGGCTATTTTCCCAATCGAAGGGCATCGCCGCGGCCAGATGCAGCGCATCGATCACCGTGTTGCCCGTGACAAGGATGCGATCGTCTGCGATACCCTCGTGAAGCAGATTCTGGCGCGCATGCTCGGTCGGAGCGAAGTGCAGGTCGGCCACGACGCTGGTCACCCGTCGGTTTATTTCCTCGGGGAAGGGTTGGTACTTATCGTCCGTGCGCAGACCGGCTTCAACGTGCCCGACACGTATGTGGTGATAGAAGGCAACGAGACTCGCCGCCATGACCGTGGTGGTATCCCCCTGCACCAGCACCCAATCCGGACGTTCCTCCTGCAGCACCGGGTCCAGACTCTCCACTGCGGCCGCGGTCAGCCCGGCCAGTGTTTGGTTTTCCTGCATCAGCCCAAGGTCGTGCTGCGGATGGAGGTCGAACAGGTGCAGCACCTGATCCAGCATGTGGCGGTGCTGGGCCGTCACGCACAGCGGCGCCTCGACCCCTGCGGTTTCCTGCAATCGGCGGATGACCGGCGCAAGTTTGATCGCTTCTGGGCGCGTGCCGAGAACTGAGAGCACTTTGAGAGAGGACATCGGTCGTATCGCCCGGCCCTATGCCGCGGAAGGCGCACCGAGAGTGCGCACGCGAAAGCCCGCGCGCGCCCAGGTGGTGCGGTCCCACACGCTGTGGCAATCGAAGGCTACGCGTGCCGGTGTAAGAGAGGCCAACTGGGCAGGGTCAATCTCGCGCAGGGCTTGGTGTGGAACGAGCAGCAGGACTACTTCGGCCCGGCTCACCGCCCGCTCCAGACTGTCCACACGCTCCGCGCTGAGCGCTACTTGTGGCGCCAGCGGGTCGAATGCAGTCAACTGCGCGCCCTCCTGCGCCAGCAGCTGCACCACCTCAATGGCCGGGCTCTCGCGCACATCGTCCACGTCGGGTTTGTAGGTCAGACCGAGAACGGCGATCCGTCGCTGGGCGAGCGAGCCGAGTTCCCGGCGCAGCAGGTCCACCACGTAGCGCGGCTGCTCATCGTTCACGCTGCGCGCTTTGGCGACGAGCCCGGCCAACTCCGGCGCAGCTTCCACCAGAAACCACGGATCGACGCTGATGCAGTGGCCGCCGACACCCGGCCCCGGCTTGAGGATCTTGACGCGCGGATGGCGGTTGGCGGCGCTGATGGCCTGCCAGACGTCGACGCCAAAGTGCTCGGCCAGGCGCGCAAACTCATTGGCCAGCGCGATGTTGACATCCCGATAGGTGTTCTCCATCAACTTGACCATCTCGGCCGTGGTCGCGTCGGTCAGCACCACCTCGCCGCGGACGAAGACGGAGTACAGCTCTTTGCCGGCTTCTGCGCTGGCGGTGTCGATTCCCCCGATCACGCGAGCATTCTCGACCAGTTCGTGCAGGATCTGCCCCGGCAAGACGCGTTCCGGGCTGTAGGCCAGGTAGAAATCCTGGCCCGCTCGCAGCCCGGAGCGTTGAAGGATCGGACGCACGATGTCGACGGTCGTGCGCGGGGGCGATGTGGATTCGAGAACGATCAGGTTTCCCGGGCGCATATGAGGCACGATCGACTCGGCGGCGCTGACCACGAACGACAGGTCGGCGGTCTTGTCGGCATTTATCGGCGTCGGAACAGCGATGATGAACGCATCGGCGGGCACCGGAGCCGAGCCGACCCGCAGATGTCCCGAGCGAAAGGCCTCTTGCACAACCGATTTCAGCCCGGGCTCTTCAATGTGGACCTCTCCGTTGCGCAACACGTCCAGGATTCGAGGGTTGACGTCCACCCCGGTCACGCGAAGACCGTGCGAGGCGAAGGTGCAGGCCGTCGGTAGGCCGATATAGCCCATCCCGAGGACACAGACACTGGCGAACTTCACGGGGCTCCTTCCACACGGCGACCGACCTTGCCCAGACGCCGCGAGCGCCAGGATGCGCTCGAGTGGCGAGGATTATGCCACAGGTATCTCGGTCGAGAGCGGGGAGAGGCCCCGCCCTCGGGTCATCGGGTGAGCTGCGGCTGGCGTCTGTGACACGCCGATCGCGCGCGATGGCGGACGCAAGCCGATGCGCTGATCAACCGCGCATCAAGTGCACCCACCCGGCTCCGCCGCAGGTCGGGCATCGATCGCCGAACTCCCCGACCCTGCCCTTGCCCTCGCACCACCCGCAAGGGCGAGAAGGCTGCGCAACCAGCAGGCTGCCCAGGCCGTTGCACGCAGGGCACTTGAGTCCTGCGTCGCCGAAGCGGCCCTTCCCTTCGCACAAAGCGCAAGTTTCCGGCGCGTAATTGATGGATGGCAGTGCCATAGCCTATCCTCAGTGGGTTGCGGCGAGATTCACATTCGCCTCGCAGATTCACACACGAGGGTGTGTTCGGCGATCGGCATTTCAGCCATTGATTATACCCGCGCAGGCCAGGACCGACATCCGGCAGGCGGCAGGCGCGTTGACCCCGAGGCGCGCGGCAGGTCCGAGTCGCGACGTTCAGGCTCGGGCCGCGCCTCGGGGCGGGCCCCGCCGCACAACGCAAAAGGCCGCACGCATTGCGTGCGGCCTTCATGTATGGCGCCCTCGGCGGGACTTGAACCCACGACCCCTTGCTCCGCAAGCAAGTGCTCTAATCCAAACTGAGCTACGAGGGCAGTTGTCTTTCTATCGTACGCACGCCGCCGGCGCGAGATTGCCTTAGGCGCGTTATTGCTCGCAGCGGGGAGGCAGGGATTCGAACCCTGGGTAGAGCTTTAAAGGCCCTACAAGCGCTTAGCAGGCGCCCCCGATCGGCCACTCCGGCACCTCCCCAGATGGCGGAGGGAGAGGGATTCGAACCCCCGGTGAGGTTGCCCCCACAGCTGTTTTCAAGACAGCCGCCTTAGACCACTCGGCCATCCCTCCACTCCAGCGCATGTGGGTCTCCCTCGCCGAGCCTTGAGATTTTACCACATGCCATTGCGCAGTGTCAAAA
>MGOA01000069.1 GCA_001796965.1 Chloroflexi bacterium RBG_16_64_43 | reverse complement strand
GTGCCGTGAGCGTCCAGGGGATGATCGTTGGGGCGATCCCTCCTTTCCGTGGGGAAGTGAAATGTCTTGGGGGTTGCTGAGAATACTATCACGAAGCCATGCTCAGCGCAACTCAGGTGATTGCCGCCAGCTATGCATCTAGGACATCCCACGGTGCTGTCGTGCTCGGTCGCATAAGGCAGTCAACAATTCGGCCCGAAGTTCTGCAAATACGTCGCCTGCGGCGCGGACCAGCCCGAAGGCGCCTGCCAACATCATATCCCCGAAAGGTGCGGCAAAGTACGGCTTGAGCACCGATCCATGCATCAACCCGCGTCGCGGACCGACCACCACAAGGGGGCTGGTCGGACTGCCCAGTGCAAGTTTCCGCCTGCCGTAGATAAGCGCGCCGTGTCCGTTGGCCTCAAAAACATCGGCATGGGTCAGCTTGCCTTGCGCCAGCGCACGCACCAGCCGCTCAAGTTCCTTCTGTGTCACCAATCCGGTGTGATGTTCGAAGAGGCCTTCGATGGCGTGCTCGCCCTCGGCAGCGCGCCGCATGCGGAAGCACAGCACATGGAAATTGCCGATGTTCATCACGAGCGGCGCCTTTAGCACGGCCGCGCGCCCGTCGAGCAAAGCGCCGAGCACGGCCGCCGGTGCGCTGTCCATGGTCATCACCCGCTCGGCCGTCTCGCGCCCGCTCTCGGCCAGAGCCTGCAAGCGGGTCATGGCGGCTGGCACAGCGGGCGCCGCGAAGGCAAAGCGAGCGAGTTGCCGAGACTCGCGGATCTGCCGGTCGAGATAGTCGAAACGGAACTGGCGATCGGACACGCCGCGCGGTGCGTTGCCATGATCAAATGCTGCCAGCGCCAGGAGATCGGGAACGAGCCTCACCCCGAATTGCTCCAGCGCTCGCCGAATTGGCTCAATAGCGAAATCGCCCATGCGGATGTGCTCGGTCTGCGGCGGTAGCCGCCGCAACTCGCCCTGCTCGACCAGGCGCAAGCCCATCTGCGACTCAACCAGGCGCAAGTCGTCGTTGAACGATCGCGCCGCTTCCGGCGTGGCAAAGACACTCTGCCCGCTGCGGACATGGGCCTCGGCGGCCCACGCGTTGGGCCCGCCGCCCATCACGCGTCCTTCGAGCACAATCGGAACGCCGCGCCGGGTTGCATCCCGTATCTGGCGCTGGATGATCAGCGTGGGTGCCGGCAGAACGAGTTTATAGGCGTTCTCCGGGCTGAGGCGTGTGTCAAGATATAGGATGTCCTGTGTCCCGGTGCCAATATCAACCGCAAGTACCTTCATGCAGCCGCCCTGTGGCCAGAGTGGAGAGCACAATTGGGGAGAATCAGTCTCTTTCTCCCATCTCTCTTACATATGTTAATAGAAGTAGTCGTCGTAGGGACTGGGGAGATGTGGAGGGCGTAGAGATTTGCGCCTACCACGCACGTTGACAGGGGCAAAACGCCTGCCGTTGATTGATCGCCGTCGAGCGAAGGAGTACGCGGCCGGTGGAGAACCATGAATTGCATGGAGGAGACAACAGACCCCCTGCGGCTGCACACCTCCAACGGTGAGGGTTGCCGGGGACGACGGGCACCCGAAAACTCTCGAGAAAACCGCTCGCCAAATCGCCTTCTCCCCAGAGGATGTGGCTTATCCACAGAAACATGCCACTTATCCACAGCGCGGAGCCCGCCCCGCCGCCCACAGGCTGTGGATGGGTCAGATGTGGAAATGTGGATGGATGAGCGGTAATTCCGGCGGGGGACTGATGATGGGGAGCGGTGTTCCGCGTGCGGCCACGAAAAATGCCCAGGCTTTCCACAAGCACTGGGCATTCGCGTGTGAGCGGGGCGGCAGACCATCAGGCCGCAACCATCAACGGCTGAGGGTTGTACAACTGTTGACGGATGGCCATGACCTCGCGGCGAAGATTGTCGTCGTGTTCCAGGAGGCCGCCGATCTTCTCGCAGCCGTACATGATGGTAGTGTGGTCGCGGCCGCCAAGCACTTGGCCGATGTGGGGCAGCGAGGTATTGGTCTCCTCGCGTATAAGATACATCGCCACCTGGCGCGGAAGTGCAATCTCGCGAGAGCGGTCCTTGCCAAGCAGGCGAGCGCGGTCGACGGCGAAATGCAGGGCGACCGCCTCGATGATCACCGCCGGATCGAGCGGGCGATTCTTGGGCAAGAGGTCAGCCAGCGAGGGTTCGACCATTTCGATGGCCAGGGGCATACCGCTCAAATCCGCCAGAGCGATCAAGCGCGTAAGCGCGCCTTCGAGTTCGCGGATGTTGCTCTGCACGCGGCGGGCGATTAGCTCAAGCACCTCGGGCGGCACCGCGCGCCCGGCGCGCTCGGCCTTCGAGCGCAAGATCGCCTGGCGTGTCTCGAGATCCGGCGGCTGGATATCAGCGGTGAGGCCCCACTCGAAGCGCGAGCGCAGCCGCTCTTCGAGCGTGATCATGGCCTTGGGCGGCCGGTCGGAGGAGAGCACGAGCTGGTGGTTCTGCCCGTGCAGCGCGTTGAAGGTATGAAAGAACTCTTCCTGTGTGGATTCTTTGCCGGCAATGAACTGGATGTCGTCGATCAACAGCACATCCAAACGGCGGTATTTCTCGCGGAAAGCATCGGTGGTATGGCCGCGGATGGCATTGATCAGGTCGTTGGTAAAGTCCTCGGAGGTGACGTAAAGCACCTCCGAGCCGCGCGCAACGCACAGGTTTGCGATGGCGTGCAGCAGGTGGGTCTTGCCCAGCCCCACGCCGCCGTACAGAAAGAGAGGGTTATAAGCCTGAGCCGGGTTCTCGGCGACGGCCAGCGAGGCCGCATGGGCGAGGCGGTTGCTGTTGCCCACCACGAAGGTAGCGAATGTGTAGCGCGGGTTGAGGTTGGGGCCAGCCGGCCGGGCACCGCTCGCCTGGAGCGAAGGCCCTGCGGCCGGTGGCGACTCGGGTGGCGAGGCGAGTGGATCCTCGGCGGGCGCGGGGCGGCCGACGACGAAGCGCACCTCGACCGGTGAGCCCCACACACCGGTCAGAATGCGGCGGGCGGTGCTGGCCAGACGGTCTTCCAGCCAATCGCGGGCGTATCCGTTGAGCACCGAGATGGTGAAGGTGCCCTCCGCGTACGAGGCAAAGTGCGCGTCGCGCACCCACGTATCGAAGGTGGCCTTGCTCAATTCCATCTGCAACTGCCCGACTGCCGCCTGCCAAGCTTGTTCACCGTTCATGCGGGCCTCGTTCTACAGCGATATGCCGTTTCGCTTCCCGCGCGGGAAGCGTATGCTGGTCTGAATTGTGTCTCTCCCGTTTGGTTTCCGGAGCTGCGAGACGCGTTCGCTCCGTTGTGAAGACGCGCGCCGAGCGGTGTGGGGCACCTTCGGCGTGCACACATCATTCTAGCAAACACAATGACCTTACGGCAATATCACAGCATGACGCAAACGTAAAAAGAATCGAACCTTTAAGGTGACTGGAGGTTAACGAGCGCGCCCGACACATGCAACCTGAACGCCTCGCACACCTTGCGAAACGTGGCTCGCGATACCCCACCCGCAGAGAAACATCTGTACACTCTCCAACATCTGGGTGGCCGGGTATGGGGTTCAGCCTGTGTTGAACAGAGTCTTAAATTACTCGAGTCGCATTGTTGAGGCTAGGCTGCGCAACGGAGTGCACCGCACGCCATTTCGAGGGCAAGGGAGTGACGAAGCCGACGGTTTGGGCACGGCGTGGGCGATCGCCGGGCAAAGAATTGGAGGAGACGCGCGCACGATGCTCGACAGAAACATACCCAGGGTCGCGTGGGCGAACGAGGAGACATGTCGCGCAGGGACGCGTCACGCGAGCGACGAAAATGCGTGAGGTATAATTGGCGCGTGGCGCTCACACGCGAAGAAGTCGAGCACATCGCCCATCTGGCACTTCTCAACCTGACAGCCGACGAGGCCGCGCGGTATCGAGAGCAATTGGAAGCCGTTCTCGAGTATGCGGCTCGCCTGCAAGCTGTCGATACCTCCTCGATTCATCCGACCACCTCGGTGCTTGCGCCACTCTCGGTGACTCGCGCCGACGAGCCGCGTGCCTCGCTCGCGCCTGAGGAGGTCTTGCGCCAGGCCCCGGACCGCGCGCGAGGCATGTTCCGCGTGCCGCCGGTCTTCGATTAAGCCGGCCCGGCCCATGGACTTCACTGAGCTTTCGCTGGCCCAGGCTGCCCGCATGCTGCGCGACGGCGAGATCAGCAGCCTGGAACTCACCCGCGCTTGCCTGCAGCGCATCCATCAATTCGACGAGAAGCAGCATGCCTTCCTTGCATTGCGGCCGGAGGCTGCGCTGGATGAGGCGCGCCATGCCGATCGTCGCTTGACAACAGCCCGCGGCGAGGGCCAGGCTCCCGGGCCGCTCCTGGGCGTGCCGCTGGCGGTCAAAGATGTGGTGTGCGTGGCGGGCCTGCCGTGCACCTGCGGCTCGAGAATCCTAGAGGGGTTTACCCCTCCCTTCGACGCCACCGGAGTGGCACGCCTGCGCGCGGCTGGGGCGATTGTGGTGGGCAAGACCAACACTGATGAATTCGCGATGGGCTCCTCCACCGAGAACTCGGCCTACGGCCCGACGCACAACCCGTGGGATGCCTCACGCGTGCCGGGCGGCTCGAGCGGGGGCAGCGCCGCGGCTGTGGCGGCGCGCATGGTGCCCGCCGCGCTGGGCACCGACACCGGCGGCAGCGTTCGCCAACCGGCATCGTTCTGCGGGGTGACCGGGATCAAACCCTCCTACGGGCGCGTCTCGCGTTACGGGCTGGTGGCCTACGGCTCCTCGCTCGACTGCCTGGGCGCACTGGCGCGCACGGTCGAGGATACCGCGCTGCTGCTGGGGATCATCGCCGGCCACGACCCGCTCGATTCGACGACTCTCGAGCAGCCCGTGCCCGACTATCTGCAGTCACTGACGGGCGATCCAGACCTGCACGGCGTGCGAGTCGGAGTGCCGCGCGAATACTTTATCGCCGGAATCCAGCCTGAAGTGGAGCGGGCGGTGCACCAGGCAGTGCAGGTCCTGGCTACGCTGGGGGCGGAGGTACGGGAGGTTTCGCTGCCGCATACCGAGTACGCTCTGCCGGTGTACTACCTGATTGCGCCGGCGGAGGCCTCGGCCAACCTGGCGCGCTACGATGGGATGCGCTACGGTCCGCGCAGGACGGCGCCCGACTTATGGCAGACCTATGCGGCTACCCGGGGCGAGCTCTTTGGCGCCGAGGTCAAACGGCGCATCATGCTCGGCACCTACGCGCTTTCGGCCGGATACTACGAGGCCTACTACGCCCAAGCACAAAAGGTGCGCACACTAATCCGGGAGGATTTCGAGCGCGCCTTCGGCCAGGTGGATCTCATCGCCTGTCCGGTAGCGCCCACCACGGCCTTCCGCCTCGGCGAGAACACCAGCGACCCGCTGGCCATGTATCTCGAAGACGTCTTCACTTTGCCGGCAAACCTGGCCGGCATTCCCGGGTTGGCCCTGCCCTGCGGGTTCGACTCACAGCGGCTGCCCATCGGGATGCAACTCAACGGCCCCCCCCTAAGTGAAGCGCTGCTTCTGCGCGCTGGATGGGGCTACCAGCAATCGACCCGCTGGCACCTGGAGGCGCCCGTGCTATGAATGTGCTCTTGCCCATGGCCGGCTTCGGCACCCGCCTGCGCCCGCTCACCTGGAGCAAACCCAAACCGCTTGTGCCGGTGGCGGGGCAGCCCGTGCTAGGCCACGTGCTGGATATGTTCGATGACCTGCCCGACGTGAAGGACGTGGTCTTTATTGTCGGCTACCTAGGCGATCAGGTGCAGGCCTACGTGCAGCGCGCGTACCCGCGCCTGACCGCGCGCTACGTCGAACAGCGCGAGATGCTCGGGCAGTCGCATGCGCTGTGGTTGGCGCGGGAGTTTCTGCACGGCCCGGTGCTGCTGCTTTTTGTCGATACGCTCATCGAGACCGACCTGCGGCGGGCGATCGGCAACGGCCAGGCGGGCGTAGCCTGGGTCAAAGCCGTCGACGACCCGCGGCGCTTCGGCGTAGCCGAGGTCGACGAGGGCGGGTGGGTGCGCCGTCTGGTTGAGAAACCCGCCGACCGCAAGAACAACCTGGTGGTCGTCGGTTGTTACTTCTTGCCCCAGGGCGAGGATCTGGCCCAGGCGATCGAAGAACAAATGAAGCGCAACCTGCACCTCAACGGCGAGTTCTTCCTGGTCGAGGCGCTCAACCTGATGCTCGAGCGCGGGCTGAAGATGCGGGTCGAACCGGTGGAGGTGTGGGAGGATTGCGGCAAGCCGGACGCGCTGCTGCACACCAATCGTTACCTGCTCGATCACGGACGGGAGAATTCGACCTCCGCCTCGGCGGCGCGCCCCGGCGTGGTCGTCGTTCCGCCGGTCTTTGTGGATCCTGAAGCGCGCGTCGAGCGCGCGGTGATCGGGCCATATGCCTCGCTGGCGGCCGGCTGCGTGGTGGAGGATTCGGTCGTGCGCGATTCGGTCGTGGATGAGGAGGCGGAGATCAGCGGCGCAGTGCTTTCGGGCTCGCTCGTTGGGCGCCAGGCGCGCATCCGCGGCGGGTTCCGCTCGATGATTGTCGGTGACTCATCCGAGGTCGGGTTCGAGTAAACCGCGAACGATGGGCGAACGGGTCGAGTGTCACTCCGGGTTTACCTACGCCGAGCGGCCGCTGGCACTCAATTGGCACGGCACGCGCTACGAGGTGGCCGCGGTGGAGGCGCAGTGGCGCATTCCGGGCGGCACGAGGTTCCGCGTGCGCACCACGGCGGGCGCGCGCTTCGAGTTGCTGTATGTCGAGCTTCACGACGAGTGGCGGGTGCACCCGCTGGAACCGGCGGCGGACGAGAGCCACCCGCCGACCTCGCCGTAAGCCGACCACGGATTAGGAGGTTGCATGTCGCCTGAGGTTGCCAAGCGTATTGCCCTCATCCCGCCTTCAGGCATTCGGCGCTTCTTTGATATTGCCGCCACGATGAAAGATGTCATCTCGCTGGGCATCGGCGAGCCGGATTTTGTGACTCCGGAGCCGGTGCTCGAGGCCGGCATCGCCTCACTGCGCCGCGGCGAGACTCACTACACCTCCAACTCGGGGATTCTCGAACTGCGCCAGGCGTTATGCGACCACCTGCTGCGCCGTTATGCGTTGCGCTACAACCCGGCGGACGAAATCATCATCACCGTGGGGGTCTCGGAGGCCCTTTACCTGGCGCTGGTGGCGGTCCTGGACGCAGGCGACGAAGTGATCGTGCCGCAGCCATGTTTCGTCGCCTACGGCCCGGAAGTGACGCTGGCCGGCGGCGTGCCGGTCTATCTGGCCACGCGCGTCGAGGATTCATTCCAGGTCACAGCAGAAGACATCGAGCGAGTGATCACGCCGCGCACGAAGGCCGTGCTGATCGGCTACCCGAACAACCCCACCGGTGCGGTGATGAGCCGCGCCGCGCTCGAGCAGGTGGCCGACCTGGCCGAGCGCCGCAATATCTTCGTGATTTCCGATGAGATCTACGATCGCCTGGTGTATGGCGTGGAGCATATCTGCTTTGCCTCGCTGCCGCGCATGCGCGAGCGCACCATCACCCTAGGCGGGTTCTCCAAGGCCTACGCGATGACCGGCTGGCGCATCGGCTATGCCGCCGCCCCGGCCGAATTGCTGGCCGCCATGCGCAAGGTACACCAGTACACGATCATGTCGGCGCCGACCACGGCCCAGGTGGCAGCGGTCACGGCGCTGGCGGAGGGCGAAGCGTTCGTCGAGAAGATGGTCCGCGAGTACGACCGGCGCCGACGGCTGATCGTGGGCGGGCTCAATCGGCTCGGCCTCACCTGCTTCGAGCCGCGTGGGGCCTTCTATGCCTTCCCCTCGATAAAGCGCAGCGGGATGGACGACACGCTGTTCGCCGAACGGTTGCTGGAAGAGGAACAGGTGGCGGTAGTTCCGGGGGCGGCGTTTGGCGCAGCCGGAGCCGGCTACGTGCGATGCTCATACGCGACAGCCTACGAACAAATAGAAGAAGCGCTCAGCCGGATGGAGCGCTTCTTGCGGCGGCACGGATAGGTGTCGAATTGGAGGGACGCATGTCACATCGGTTGAAACTCGCCACGCTGGGTGTGGCCATCTTAGTGGTGCTGGGCTGCAATTTGGGCACGCCCCCCGTTCCAGCGGCGACGCCCGCAATCGGGTCGATACTCCAGAATACTCCCCGGTCGCGGGTAGCAGGCGAGGCGCCATACCTGGCGGCGGTCGAAATCATCGCTGTGGACCGTGACGGCAACTCGGCCTGGCGCGGATCAGGCTCCATCATCTCCTCGGATGGGCTGATCCTCACCAATGCGCACGTCGTGCTGGCGCCCAGGAACTTCACGCTTGGCGGGTTGGTGGTGGCGCTGCCCCTCGAGCCGGATGAGCCGCCCGAGCCGACCTACCTGGCCGAAGTGATGCAGGCCGATGCCGATCTGGATATTGCGGTCATCCGCGTGGTGAGCGATCTTGACGGGAACCCGATCGAACGCAGTTCACTCAACTTGCCGGTCGTGCCGATCGGCGATTCC
>MGOA01000068.1 GCA_001796965.1 Chloroflexi bacterium RBG_16_64_43 | reverse complement strand
TCTCACCGCTGGAGACGGCCGAAGCCTTTCGCCAGCTCAACGACGAGTTCGGCCTTTCGCATGAAGAGATTTCCAAACGTGTGAGCAAGAGCCGCGTGGCGGTGACCAACACGCTGCGCCTGCTGCGTCTGCCCGAGGCCGTGCGCCGCGCGCTGGCCTCCGGGCAGCTTTCCGAGGGCCATGCGCGGGCGCTGCTTGCGCTGCCCACCTACCACGCCCAGTCGGCCGCCGCCGACACGGTGATCCGCAAGGCGCTTAACGTCCGCCAAACTGAGGACTTGGTTCGGCGGCTGCTTGGCAAACGCACGACCAAACCCGCCCCGGTCAAACTGCCGCCCGACCTGCGCGCGTTGCAGCGCAAGCTGCAGGAGGCCTTCGGCACACGCATCGACCTGCGCCGGGCCAAGCGCGGCGGCACGCTCATCTTCCATTTCTATTCCGATGAAGAACTGGATGCGCTGGCCGACCACCTGCTGAAAGCCGGCTAAGGCCGCCCGCCCCGTGCCGCCCCGCGACGTCATGCCTCCGGAAACAATTCTCTTCAACGGACAGGTTTACACCCAAGAGGCCGGCTGCCCGCGCGCCGAGGCCCTGTTCGTGCGCGGCGAGCGGATCGTGGCCGTCGGCGGCACGCGCGAGATTCTCTCCCTGGCCGGCGCGCACACGCTGCGCCTCGGGCTCGAAGGGCGGACGGTCTTGCCTGGGCTGGTGGATGCCCATTTGCACTTGGATTGGTACGCGCGCAGCCTGAGCGGGGTGGCCGCCGAAACCGCAACCCGCGCCGAATGTCTGGCGCGCGTGCGAGCGCGGGCGCGCGAGACGCCGCCCGGCGAATGGATCGTCGGCAGCGGCTGGAACCACAACGCATGGGGCGGCGTGTACGGAACGCGCGTGGAACTGGATGAGGCGGCGCCGCAGCACGTAGTAGTGCTTACGGCCAAGTCCGGACATGCCGCTTGGGTCAACACCCGGGCGCTCGAGGCGGCGGGAATCGGCGGCAACATGCCCGACCCGCCCGGTGGACGTATCGGCCGGGCCCCGGACGGCACACCCGACGGATTGCTGTTCGAGAGAGCGATCGAGCTGGTGACCCGCGTGCAGCCTGAGCTGGCCGGGGAGGCGCTGGTGGAAGCGCTCCTGCGCACCCAGCAGGATCTCGCACGGCTGGGGCTGACCGCAGTCCACGATTTCTCTTCGCCGCGCACGTGGGAGGCGCTGCAAACAATGCACGCGCGCGGCGATCTTCGCTTGCGCGTCGTGAAAAACCTGCCGGGCAGCGAGCTCGAGCACCTGCTCGAGTCGGGTCAGCGCTCGGGTACGGGCGACGCGTGGCTGCGCCTGGGCCACCTCAAGTTCTTTGCCGATGGCGCGCTCGGTCCGCGCACGGCGGCCATGGCCGAGCCGTACGAGGGCGAACCCGGCAACCGCGGCCTGATGGTGAGCGATCGCGAAACGCTCGTCGAGCGCGGGAGCCGGGCCACCCTGGGCGGATGGCCGCTTGCCGTCCATGCCATTGGCGACCGCGCGGTGCATGAAGTGCTCGAGGCTTTCGACGCACTGCGCGCGGTGGAGGCCGAGCATCATATTCCGCGCGATGCACGCCGCCACCGCATCGAGCACTTGCAGCTTGCGCTCGAAGAAGACCTGCCGCGGCCGGCGCAACTGGATATCGTGGCCTCGATGCAGCCGAGCCACGCGCCCTCCGACCGGCGGATGGCGGAGCGCTACTGGGGGCCGCGCTGCGCGCATGCCTATGCTTGGCGGAGCCAACTCGCCGCAGGGGCGCACCTGGCTTTTGGCTCGGATGCGCCGGTTGAGCCACCCAACCCGTTCGAGGGGGTGCACGCCGCCGTGACCCGCCGCGGCGCGGATGGAGATCCCGGGGCAGCCGGCTGGCACCCTGAGCAGCGCCTGACACTGGCCGAGGCGTTGCACGCATTCACGCTGGGTCCGGCCTTTGCGGCCGGGATGGAGAATGAGTGCGGGATTCTCGCGGCGGGGCGCTGGGCGGATCTCGTCGTCTTAGATGAGGACCCGTTTGCGCTCCCGGCCGAGGCACTTCGGACTATCGCTCCGCGGGCGACGATGGTCGGCGGGCGTTGGACGTGGCGGGGGTTCTAGCCTGGGCAGGTTCCAGCCTATTCAACGACCGACGGTTTGGAGAACGCGAGGCGAAGCCATGCCCTCGTGCAAGCTTGCGCGGGTCGGTGCCTGCTCATCCCGCGCCGCCCAGCGCGCCGGGGAAGACGCTGGTGATCACCAGCAGGATCGTCAGACCGATGAGTAGGACGACGACGGTCCAGGCCAGTCCGTTCGCCACCCGCCCGTTGGCGAACTCACCCATCACCCGCCGGTCGTTGATCAGGCGCAGCATCACGATCAGCACGAAGGGCAGCAACATGCCGTTGAGAGTCTGGCTGGCCAGCATGGCCTGCACCAGCGAGCGCACCGGCAGCAAGATGATGCCCGCGCCGAGGACGATCAGGGCGGTGTAGACCGCGAAGAAGACCGGGGCTTCGCGCATGCTGCGGTTTACGCCTTTCTCCCAGCCGAAGGCTTCACACACCACGTAGGCGGTTGAGAGCGGCAGGATCGCAGCCGAAAACACCGAAGCATTGAGCAGCCCCAGGGCAAAGAGAGTGGAGGCATACCGGCCGGCCAATGGCCCGAGGGCCAGGGCGGCATCCTTGGCGGTCTCGATGCGCACGCCGTGGGTAAAGAGCGTCGCTGCGCAGGCGATGATGATGAAACCGGCGACGAACACCGCAAACAGCGAGCCGAGGATGACATCCAGGCGCTCGTAGGCATAGTCGGAGCGCTGCAAGCCCTTATCGACGATCGAGGCTTGCTGGTAAAACTGCATCCAGGGGGCGATGGTCGTGCCGATGGCCGTGACGAAGATCGTGATATAGCCTGCTTCGAGGTGGAAGGTGGGCGTCACGAAGGCGCGCGCCACATCCGCCCAGGGCGGGTTGGCGAGAATGCCCGAGGCCACGTAGGCCAGGTAGACGGCGCTGGCCACGAGAAAAATACGCTCAACGTTCTTGTAGTTGCCGAACACAATCAGCAGCCACACCCCGACGGCCACCAGCGGCACCGATAGATACTTGCTGATCCCGAAGATCTCCATGCTGGCCGCAACCCCGGCGAACTCGCTCACCGTGTTGGCGAGGTTGGCCACCAGCACGATGCCGATCACCAGGGTCGTGATCCGCACTCCCAGCGACTCGCGGATAAGGTCGGCCAGGCCCTTGCCCGTGGCGATGCCCAGCCGAGCGCTCATTTCCTGCACCAGGATCAACGCCAGGGCCACCAGCGGCAGGATCCACAACAGGCTATAGCCGTAGTGCGCGCCGGCCACGGAGTAAGTGGTGATTCCGCCGGCGTCGTTGTCGACGTTGGCGGTGATGATGCCCGGACCGATCACGGCCAACAGCAGCAACAAGCGGCTACGCAGGGATCTGACGCGTGGCGAGATCTTCATCGAGGCTGCGCTTCTGGCAGAGGACTAGTGATACAGGCGCGGCAGGCGCTTCTTCCACGCCGTGGGAATGACCTTGTCGAGCGCGTCGTCGGCCGTGACGATGCCCTGAATGCGTTGCTCGCTGTCGACCACGGGGATGGCCACCAGGTTGTATTTCGAAACAGCTTGGGCCACGTCTTCCTGCGAATCGAGCAGCCCCACGCTCACCACCCGCCGGTGCATGAACTCGGCAATCGGCGTGGCTGGGTTGGCCAGCACCAGTTCGTGTAATGAGACCACGCCCTGGAGATGCTCGCCGATGTCGGTGACATAAACGTAGGTGAGGGTCTCGGCTTCATGCGCGGTCTCGCGCAGCCGCGCAATCGCCGCGCCAGCCGTGAGCCCCTCGGGGACGACCACGAAATTGGTGGTCATGATTCCGCCGGCGGATTCTTCGGGGTAGGTCAGCAGCCGCCGCACGTCTTCGGCCTCGTCTTCCTGCATGAGGTCCAGGAGGTCCCGGCTGCGGTCCTTGGGCAGCTCGGCCAAGAGGTCGGCGGCCTCATCGGGGGCCATTTCCTCCAGAACGTCGGCCACCTTTTCGTCGGGCATGTCTTCCACCAAGCTGGCCTGGAAATCCGGCTCGACCTCCTCGAGCGTGTCGGCTAGGGTCTTCACGTCGAGCCCGGCCAGGAGGTGGTCGCCGTGCAGGCGCTTGAGGTCGGTGATGAGTTCGGCCAAGTCCGCCGGATGGAGGTCGGAGATCTTCTCCCCCGGGACTTTCAGGCGCAGCGGTTGATCCGCCCGCAAGAGCTCCACGTCGTCCCAGGCGATGACACTCGCAAGCGCCTTTCGGCCGGTGCCGCGCACCAGCCGCTCGGCCAGGCGCGCCCACCCCAGCCGGCGCAGCAGGCCCAGCCCGCCGATATCCACATTGACGACGTAGTACTCGTCGTCGACGCGGGCCAGTTCCAGGTCGTTGACCCGCACTACGCGGACCCCGTTGATGTCGATGATCTGCTTGTCGAGCACATCGCGGGCCAGGTAGAGGTCGTGCTCAGTCGGCTCATAGCGCGGCAAGTCGGCGGCCGTCCGCGTCAGCGGTATGGCGGGTGCGATGAGCACGGCCACCGCCGACATCGGCACGATCCAGCGCTGCCCCGGGCGGCGGATCACCAGGGCAGTGACGATCGGGCGGGGGAGGTCGCTACGCATTGAGGCGATCAGATCGTCGAGATGGCCGACGGGGTCGCCGTTGACGTCTGCGACGGGTTTGCCCATGAGCGTGCTCAAAAAGGCCATCGTCCACCTCGTGGCGCGCAATCGCCCCGAATCTCGGGGCGATGAGGATGCGGTCCGCGCCGGCTGGCGCGAATCGTTCTTCGCTGAACTCTAGCACCGTACGGGGAAGGCGTCAAACAAAAACGGCCGGGCCAGTGCCCGAACCGTGTGGGCGCGCCCTCGCCGGCGGGTGGGGCTCAGCCCTTGGCGCCCGGGCGCAGGCGGCGTTCATCGCCGATGCGCTGGGTGAGGCCCTGGGCGTCGAGATGCTCAAGAAGCGCCAGGACATACTTGCGCGAGGACCCGAACAGATCGCGCGCTTCGGCCACGGTCAGCGTCCCCTTGTGCTGCAGCACCTCGCGCACACGCGCGACCATGGTCTCGTAAGTCTCAGCCAGCAAGACCACCTCGCTCGAGATCTGGCGTAGCCGGCCCTGATCGAGAAGCGCGGCGTAAACCGTCTCGCCCACCGCCTGGATGCACATCTTCACCGAGGGCGTGTTGTAAGGATCGCGCGCGCACTGTGCCAGGAGCGCGGCCACCGCCAGCTCTTCGCCCGGAGAGAAGCGCGGCGCATGACCGGGCAGGCGCACACCCTGGCCGACATCCACTACCTGGGCCTGGGCCGCCATCGCTCCCAGCAGCGCGGCCAGCGCGCGCGGCGCAAGGGCCAAACGACTGCGCAATTCCTCCTTGGGCATCGCGCGGCGCAAAGGATTGGACGCGTGGTATTCGGCCAGGCCACGTATCAGTGTAGAGATGAGCGTGGCCAGCTGGGACTGCGTGACAACGAGCGCCTCCGCGTCGCGCGGAGGGTCGCCGCTCAAGACGACCAACGTCCCCTGCGCGCGCAGCGCCTCGAGTGCCGGCGTTACGTGCTCGGGCGTCAGGCGCGCGCGTTCGGTCACCTCCCGCCAGGCCGCCAGCCCCAGCGCGGAGGCTGCCTGCAGCAGCACGTCCGCCGGCTGGCCAGCGGCCAGCGCTTCGAAGCGGGCGATGACCGGCGCCTCAAAACGCCGGTAGCGCCGCGGCGAGTACGGCTCGACTACCCGCCCGCCGCCCACCGTTGTCCCGGGTGAGGGCCGGCGCACGATGAAGCGATCGTCGCGTGCGGCGACTACCGTCTCCTTCAATTCGAGTTGGGCCCAGCCGGGTTGGCCGGGCCCGATCGCCTCTGCGCCGAGCACCCGCAGGCGCGCCTGCACTTCTTGCGTTGCCAG
>MGOA01000067.1 GCA_001796965.1 Chloroflexi bacterium RBG_16_64_43 | reverse complement strand
CGAAGTCGAAGGAGCTTGCCGAAGTTGTGCGCTCGCGCCGATCGGTACGCCACTTCCGGAGCGACCCGATCTCGCGCGCGATGATCGAGCCCCTGGTCGAGGCGGCGCGTTGGGCGCCATCGGCTCACAACGCGCAGCCATGGCGTTTCGTGGTGCTCGAAGAGGGCGAACATCGTCGCGAACTGGCGCGGGCCATGGCCGCCCGATTCCTGGCGGACCTGCAAGGCGACGGCCTGCCTGAGGGCGATGCGCTCATGCGGGCCACCCGCGCTCAGGCTCGGCTGAGCGAGGCCCCAGCCGCCATCCTCGTCTGCCTCACAATGCAGGATGCACAGGTTTATCCCGACGCGCCGCGCACCGCGGCGGAACATGCAATGGCCGTTCAGAGCACAGCGCTCGCGGTCGAGAACCTGCTTCTGGCGGCACACGAAGCAGGGCTCGGTGCATGTTGGCTGTGCAGCCCGCTCTTCTGCCCCGAGATCGTCATTCGCGTATTAGATCTGCCTGCCGGGTGGGAGCCTCAGGCCTTCATCCTTCTCGGCATCCCCGAGCGCTCCCCGTCCGCCCCCGGGCGCCATCCGCTGACCGATATCCTGGTGTGGCGATAGAGGCTGCCGGTCCCGGGATCGGCTCAAACACAATGGCCGGAGGCTCACCAGGGAGAAAAGCGCGCAGCATGCCGTTCACGCGGGTGGTCGCGATGGCTGGAGGGGTTGGTGGCGCACGCCTGGCACACGGCCTGGCACAATGCCTGGCGGCCGAGGCGCTGACCGTCATTGTCAATACCGGGGACGATTTTGAATGGCTCGGTCTTACCCTCTGCCCGGATCTCGACACAGTTCTTTACACGCTGGCTGGCATCGAGAACCGCAAGCAGGGCTGGGGCAGGGCACGCGACACGGGGCACGTCCTTGAGGCGCTTGGTCCACTGGGCGCGCCGACGTGGTTTCACGTCGGCGATCGCGACTTGGCGACCCACTTGCGGCGCTCCGAACTGCTATGGAAAGGCTACTCGCTCACCGAGGTGACGCGCGTGCTCGCGCAGGCACTGGGCGTCGGCCCGCGCGTGTTGCCGATGACGGATGACGAACTACGCACGCGCGTGGTCACCCCCGAAGGCGAGATGGACTTTCAGGAGTACTTCGTGAAGCGAGCCTGCGAGCCGCGTGTGGTCGGCTTTCGCTTCGAGGGCTTGGAGACGGCACAGGCGTCGCAGGCCGTTCTGGAGGCCCTCGAGCACGCAGAACTCGTGGTTCTGTGTCCCTCCAACCCATACGTCAGCCTGGATCCGATCCTCTCCTTGCCCGGGATTCGCGAGCGAGTTCGGAACCGACCGGCGCTGGCGGTGAGCCCGATCATCGCAGGCGCCGCAGTGAAGGGACCGGCAGCCAAGATGATGCGCGAATTGGGCCTCGAACCGGGCGCCCCCGAGATCGCCCGTCATTTTGCGGGCACGGTGCAAGGCCTGGTCATCGACACAGCCGATGCGGGCAGTACCGCCGAGATCGAGGCAATGGGCCTGCGAGTTCGCGCGGCGCCCTCGCTCATGCGTGGGCCAAGCGGGAGGGCAGCCCTGGCCAGGGTGGTGCTCGACTTCGGGCAGGAACTGGCCGGCGGAGTTCATGTCGATGTGGGCGATCGTCCCCGTCAAGCCGCTTAGCCTCGCCAAGTCGCGACTGGCGCAAGTCCTTTCTGATGCCGCGCGCGAGGCCTTAGTGCGGCAAATGCTCGAGCACACGCTGCAGATCCTGCGCGAGTATCGGCCGTCGCTCGACGGCACGCTCGTGGTGACGAGTGATCCGCGCGTGCTGTCGCTCGCGGTACGGCACGCAGCGGTTCCCTTGGCGGAGACTGGAGGCGACGGTCTCAACGCGGCGCTAGCCCAGGCAATCGGCGAAGCCGGTCGCCGCCACGCCCAGGGCATCCTGGTGGTGCCTGCCGACTTGCCCATGCTGAGCGCCATCGCGCTCAGGGAAGTGCTTGACCAGCTCCCTCGGGCCCCGGGCGTTGTCCTTGTGCCCGACCGGCGCGATGAAGGCACCAATGCCCTCGCGCTGCGGCCATGCGACGTGATCGAGCCGGCATTCGGGGCGGGCTCCTTCCATCGGCATTGGGCTGCCGCCCGAAAAAGAAACGCGCATATCGTGATCGTTCGCAACGCGGAGCTGGCATTGGATGTGGACACGCCAGAGGATTTGGAGCAGGCCAGGCACATCTTGTCGTGATGGCGCAGCTTGGGTACACTGCACGCGGGCCTGCGACATCTGGATTGTTAAGCACCCTGGAGGGCACCCACCCCCCGAGGAGGATCGAGGATGGCCAAGCAGCGAGTAGCCCTTTACCTGCAAGACGCACACGACTTGCGCGAAGGCCTGTCGGTTTGTCAGTATGCCGAGGCCAAGGGGTTCGATGCCGTGTGGCAGGCCGAGTCGCGGCTTGTGCGAGATGCGATCGTCCCCATGGCGGCCTATGCCGCCGTCACCACACGCCTCAAGGTCGGATCCGGGGTGATCAACAACTGGACTCGCAATATCGGGTTGTTGGCTGCAACGTTCCTCACCCTTGACGACCTGGCGCCGAACCGTATCCTATGCGGGATTGGGGCATGGTGGGATCCGCTGGCACGAAATGTCGGCATCGAACGGCGGAAGCCCTTGGTGGCGATGCGCGAGACCGTGGAGGTATTGCGCCGGCTGCTGCGCATGGAACGGGTGACGTTCCATGGTGAGTTCCACAACGTAGAAGGTATCGAACTCGACGTCGTTCACGGGCGCCGGGAGCCGCGGCATGTGCCCATCTACATCGGCGCGACGGGCGACCAGATGATGGAAATGACCGGAGAGATCGCTGACGGAGCGCTGCTCAACTACTGCGTGCCGCCGGAGTACAACGATCACGCCATGGAATTGTTGGCCAGGGGTGCGGCGAAAGTTGGCCGAACGGTCAGCGACCTCGACCGGCCGCAGTTGGTCGTTTGCTCGGTAGACCGCGATCGAGAACGTGCGCTCGATACGACGCGCGGGCTCCTCACCCAGTATCTCGCTCAACAGCCTCACATCGCCAAGGCCTCGGGTGTGGCGGAAAGCGTCGTACACGAGATCCAGGCCATATTGGGCTGGCCGGCGACACACGAACAAATCGAGCGCGCCAAACACCTGGTGCCCGATCAGTTGATCGAACGCATTACGGCCTCGGGCACGCCGGATGAGGCACGCACCAAGGTCGAGGAGTATCGGAGGCGCGGCTGTACCTGCCCGGTGCTTTACCCGGTGGGCGGCGATGTTCGTCTGCTCATCGACACCTTTGCTCCGGGCTAGGGAGACGGGTCGAGCGATGCGCAAGCAGCCGAACTCGCGCATGTGTTTCGTGTGCGGCATGGAGAACCCAGCCGGGCTCAAGCTGAGTTTCTTCGAATCGAGTCCGGGCGAGGCGCAGGCGCAATGGATTGCACCGGACCACTTTCAGGGCTACCCGGGCGTGGTGCACGGTGGGATCGTCGCCTCGCTGCTCGATGAGGTCGCCGGGCGGGCGGTGATGGGGGGTGAGCAGCCGCGCTTCATGGTCACCGCCACCCTAGAGGTCAAGTACCGCAAGCCGGTCCCGGTCGGAGTGGACCTGCACCTGAGCGGGCGGGTGATCACGGATCGCGGACGGCTGGCGCAAGTTCACTCGCAGCTCACACTGAGCGACGGTTCCGTGGCCGCGGAAGCGGATGTGCTTCTGGCTCGTTCGCCCCATTCGGAGAGCGACCTCTCCGAGGCCGATCGCCTGGGATGGAGGGTCTACCCGGATGTCCGATCCGATGATTGAGATCGTCAAGCCTTCGACGATGCGCGAGGCGCTGCGCATCCTGGCGCGCACCTCGCCTCGTGCGCTGCCGCTGGGCGGCGGCACTCAGGTGAGTCTCTTCCCCACGTCGGCCAAGGTGCTGGTGGATCTCTCGGAGTTGGCGTTGGCGGGAATTCGCGTGAGAGGAGGCCGCTGTGAGGCCGGAGCGATGACGACGCTCGCCCAGATCGCCGCCAGCCCGCGCATTCCAGCGGCGCTGCAGGCGGCCGTATTGCGCGAAACCAATCGCAACCTGCGCCAGCAGGCAACGCTTGGCGGGGCGCTGGCAGTGCGCGAGCCTGGGCCGTTGCTCGCGTGTTTACTTGCTCTCGGCGCAGAAGTGTCCCTCGAACCCGGGAAGGTCGTCGAAGGGCTCGACGGGTGGCTGCGCCGGAGGCTCACCGGGCGTAAGCCGGCCCAACTGATAACCGGGGCTTCCTGGAATTCGAAGCAGACCCTTGCCTATGTGGATGTAGCCCGCGCTCCGGCCGATCGCCCCATTGCATGCGTCGCGGCTGCAGCCGTTGTCAAGAGCGGGCGGCTTGGCAATGTACGGGTTGTCCTGGGGGGCGCCGGGCAGCCGCTTGCGCTTCAACTCAGCCCAGCGCGCTTGATGGAAGGAGTGGCGGTCGCCGATCTTGACCGAACCATGGAGGCCGCCGGGGGAGTCATCCGTGCGCCATGGGTCGACGACATCCGCGGGACGGCCGAATACCGCACTGCTGTGGCTCCTATCCTAATCCGCCGCGCACTTGCGCATCTATTGTCGGCGGGCGCCTAGCATCGGTGGAGGGCGTTATGTTCGAGGCCGCTTCCCGGATTTGAGGATGGAATGAAGATAAGCCTGACGATCAATGGGAATCCGGTGGAGATGGAGGTCGACGGGAGCACCGCATTGCTGCACGCCTTGCGCGCGGCCGGCTTCTGGAGTGTGAAGCACGGCTGCGAGTCAGGCGACTGCGGCGCCTGTGCCGTGCTCTTGGACGGGCGGCTGGTGAATTCTTGTGCGCTGCTCGCGGTGCAAGCTCAGGGCAAGTCCATCCTCACCACCGAAGGCTTGGGCAAGCTCGCTGAGCAAGGCTGGAAGACGACCGCCGGATTGCACCCACTGCAAGAGGCCTTCGTCGAGATTGGCGCCATCCAATGCGGCTATTGCACGCCGGCGATGCTCCTGGCTGCGAAGGAACTGCTCGACTCGAAGGGCTATGCTCCAGGCGGATCGCCGCAGCCGTTGAGCGAGCGGGAGGTGCGCACCGCGCTCTCGGGTGTCCTGTGCCGCTGCACCGGATATGTCAAACCGGTGCAGGCGGTGTTGCGCGCTGCGGCGCGCATGCGCGGCGAAGATCCGCCCCCGCTCGAGGCGCGACCGATTCCGGTTGATTTCCCGCCGTATGCGGAAACTGCGCCTGGCTCACGTCCGGGTAGCGCAGCCGGTGGCACAGCCGGCGCCCTGCCTGTGATGACTCAAACGCTGCCCACGTTGCGCATCACGCCGCAGGCAGCGGCGTATCATTCGGTGGGTCAGCCGGCGCCCAAGGTGGACGGTCTCAAGCTCGTCCAGGGCAAACCGGCTTTCGCCGACGATATCGAGCTGCGCGGCATGCTGGTCGCCAAGGTGCTCTTCAGCCCTGTGGCCCACGCACGCATCAAGAGCATCGAGGTCGAGCGCGCGCGTCGGCTGCCGGGCGTTGCGGCGGTGCTCACCTACAAGGACCTTCCCCGGGTCGTCTATTCGACGGCCGGACAGTCAGACCCGATTCCCGGAGCCTTGGATACGTTTTCGCTCGATTCCAAAGTCCGTTTCGTCGGGGATCGTGTCGCATTCGTCGCCGCTGAAAGCGAAGCGATCGCTCGCGAGGCATTAAGCCTGATCCAGGTGGAGTATGAGGAGCTGCCGGCCGTCCTAGACCCACGGCAGGCCATGGGGCCCGGCGCGGTGCGCATCCACGACGAAGCCGAGTACGTCAACTTCGGCGAATCAGATCCATCACGCAATCTGGCAGCCCACCTCGACATCCGTATAGGCGATCCGGCCAAGGGTTTTGACGAGGCGGAGCGGATCTTTGAAGCCGAATACCTCGTCCCCAAAGTGCAGCAGGCCTCAATCGAGCCGCATGCGGTGGTCACCTACTGGGACGAGGACGACCGGCTGGTGATTCGCACCTCGACCCAGGTGCCGTTCCACGTGCGGCGCATCCTGGCCCCGGTGCTCAACCTTCCGCCCAAACGCATCCGCGTCATCAAGCCCCGCATCGGCGGAGGGTTTGGTGGCAAGCAGGAAGTCCTCATCGAGGATGTGGCGGCGCATCTGACGATTGCCACAGGTCGGCCGGTTCGCTTCGAATACACGCGCGAAGAAGAATTCGTCTCCTCGCGCTCGCGACACCCGATGCGCGTGCGCATGCGCACCGGCGTGACGCGCGATGGCAGCATCACGGCGAACGAGATGTACGTCGTCTCCGACACCGGGGCCTACGGCTGCCACGGCCTGACGGTGACCGGGAACACCGGGCACAAGGCGATGGCGCTCTACGTGGGCGATGGCGCCTACCGCCAATCGCCCAACATCCACTTCTACGCGGATGTGGTCTACACCAACACGGCGCCCTCGGGCGCCTACCGCGGCTACGGCGTCCCGCAGGGCTTCTTCCCTGTCGAAGTCCACATGGAACGCATCGCCCATGCGCTGGGTCTGGACCCGCTCGCCTTCCGCCTCAAGAATGCCGTGCGAGCGGGAGAATTACATCCATTCTCCCTCGCCTGGTCGGAGGGCCGCGAGCCGCGGCCGGAATACATCCAGACCTGCGGGTTGGAAGAGTGTGCCCGTGAAGGTGCTCAAGCCATACAGTGGGAAGACAAGCGAGGCAACTCAGCCTGGCGCGCCTCGGGCGGGCAGCCTCACCTGCGGCGCGGGGTGGGGGCGGCTCTCGTCATGCAAGGCACGGCCATTCCCTACCTCGACATGGGCGGGGCGTCGCTCAAGATCAACGATGACGGATCCTTCAACCTGCTCGTCGGCGCCACCGACCTGGGCACGGGGTCCGATACAGTCCTGGCGCAGATGGCGTCCGAAGTCCTTGGCTGTCCGGTCGAGGACGTGATCGTCTACTCATCCGACACGGACTTCACCCCCTTCGACAAAGGCGCCTACGCTTCGTCGACGACCTACGTTTCGGGAGCTGCGGTGGTCAAAGCCGCGCAGCAGGCAGCCGACCAGATTCGGGAGGTGGCGTGCGAGGTATGGGGCGAACAAGGGCCGCCGGTTGCTGCAGACGACATCCGTCTGGAACAAGGCGGGGTCACCGCGCCCGACGGGCGGCGTCTCACTTTGGCGGATATCGCACTGCGCTCCCTTCACCATTCGAACCAGCGCCAAATCATGGCCGTGGCTTCATTCATGTCGCCGGTTTCGCCGCCGCCCTTCGCTGCCCAATTCGCCGAGGTGGTGGTCGATACCGAGACCGGCCAGGTTCGGGTCGAGCGCCTGGTGATGGCCGTGGATTCGGGAGTCATCGTCAACCCGCTAACCGCCTCGGGCCAAGTCGAGGGCGGTATGACCCAGGCCTTGGGCTACGCCGTATGCGAGGAGATGCGCTACGACAAACTCGGCAGGCCGATGGTACGCGACCTGCGCGACTACCACCTATTCAGCGCGGATGAAATGCCCGACCTGACGACGATCTTCGTCGAGACATTCGAGCCCAGTCATCCATTCGGCGTCAAGGCTGTGGCAGAAATCCCAATGGATGGCGTCGCCCCGGCAGTCGTGAATGCCATTCACGATGCGGTCGGTGTATGGGTGAACGAGATCCCGGCCACGCCCGAACGAGTGTGGCGAGCGTTGAGAAGCGCCGGCTGAGTGCGCCTCGCTTCCATTATATAGGCGGAGATGCGGGCGAGACAGGAAGTGCTCGTCGATCTCGGTCCGGAGTACGTGAATGGCGGCGCCGCACGCCGACCGGTTTGAGACCCACGATGAGTATCTGGGAGGCACTTGGCGCGGGCTGGTGCGCAAGCCGTTGGCGCTATACTTGATCTTTACCCTGCGGGCCACTCAAGTCCGCTGGCGTCCGAATGGAGTCCATGGATAGCCTCTTCGCAGCTTTGGCGGAAGCCGATCAAAAAGGAATCGCGGTTGCCCTGGCGACCGTGGTTGCGGTCAGCGGATCCGTTCCGCGCCACGTTGGCGCCAAGATGCTGGTCTATGCAGATGGCTCGACGCTCGGAACGGTCGGCGGCGGCGAGATGGAAAACCGGGTGTGCGCCGAGGCGGCCGACGCCCTGCGCGAGCGCAAGCCGCGCACCGTTCACTATGAACTGAGCAACCCCGCCCTGGGCGATCCTGGGCAGTGTGGCGGAACCGCCGACATCTTTATCGACCCGATCTGTCCGCTGGTCACCCTGGTGGTTGTCGGGGCGGGCCATGTTGGACGGGCCGTGGCGCGCCTCGGCAAGCAGCTCGGCTTCTTTGTCGTCGTGTCGGACGACCGCGCCGAGCTGTGCACGCCCGAGGCGCTCCCCGGGGCCGACGCGTACCTCGTCTGCGCGATGCGCGATATTCCGTCACGCTGGAGCCTCGACCGGGATACGTATGTCGTGCTGGCAACCCGCAACGTCGATGTCGACGTCGAGGGGCTGCCGGCGCTGCTCGCCGTGCCCACCGCGTACGTGGGCGTGATCGGTTCCAGGCGGCGATGGATTACTACCGCCCAGGCTCTAGCAGAGCACGGTACGCCTGCTGAGACCATCGCGCGGGTGCATTCGCCCATCGGGCTCGAGTTGCATGCTGAGACACCGGAGGAGATTGCGGTCAGCATCTTGGCGGAGGTCATCATGGTGCGCCGCGGCGGCACCGGCCTCTCGATGAGCGAACCTGGCTGAGAATGAGTTTGCTCGGATGCGCGGCACTGTCGTCCACCCCAACACCGGCCGGACCGCTCCGGCGCCCGCCAACAGGCCCCGGCCTGGCGTGACGCGAGCCGACTGGCGGCCCGTTGGGATTGTTGTTGCCTACGTCGGATTGTGTCTGGCCGTCGCGTCCTGCGGCGGGAGCGCGAGGTTGGCCAGCCTCATCGCCACGTTCACTCCGACTCTCCCGCCCACCGAGACACGGCCGCCCAGCGAGACCGCGCCGCCCAGCCCAACTTCGACCGAGACGGCCACCCCCCTTCCGTCGGAGACTCCCAGTCCTACTCCAACCGTAACGGCCACCGCGACCGCGACGCCGACATTTACGCTCACGCCGACACCCAGCAAGACGCCCACGGCCTCACGCACCCCATCGCCGACGCCGAAACTGCCGGCGCTCAACTTCACCCCCTTGCCCGCGGTGATCGAGACCATCGCCCCGCCGAATGCCTTCCGCGTGCGCGAGGTTGGACGCTGGGGACGCGGGCCCATTCACCATATGGTCCTATCGAGAGACGGCCTGTGGCTGGGGCTGGGCACATCGCTCGGCGTGTACGTGGTCGACGCCCGCACGCTCGAGGAGCGGCGCTTCATCGAGACTGGCGGCCCCGTGCGGGCGGTTGCCATGAGCGCGGATGGATCGCTGGTGGCGGCCGGCTGGGGGGAGAAGGTGCGTGTGTGGAGGGTTGAAGACGGCGAGTTGCTGCTCGGCTTCGAAGCGCCCAAGGTCGTGGTGACCAGCCTTGATTTCTCGCCTGATGGGAACTACCTGGCACAGGGTGCAGACGACAAGCGTGTCCGGCTCTGGCGAGTGGCGACAGGGGAGTTGGCGCAAATGCTTGAGGGACACAAGGGCGGGGTGAATGCGGTCACCTTCTTCCCCGATTCGCTCAGTGTGGCCTCGGCTTCCGACGACAAGACGGTGCGCGTTTGGAGCGTTGGGAACGGGCGGTTGGAGCGCTCGCTCATTTCGTACCCGGCGGCGGTTACCGCGCTGGCTTACTCTTCCGACGGCCTTTGGCTGGCAACCGGTGTCTCCAACGGCGAAGTGTGGCTCTGGCCGACGGAGGTGCGCGGACTGCCTCAAGTACTGAGGGCGCATACCGGTCGCGTGACCGCGCTGGCATTTGATCGCGGCGCCGGCCGATTGGTGAGCGGTGCGGAGGATCAGACACTGCGCCTGTGGGCGATTCCGCAGGGGTCGCTTGAGCGAACGCTGAGATGGCCGGTGGGCCGCGTGCGCGGGGCGGCCTTTGCTCGTGACGGCCAGACGCTGTTCTCAGGCTCCCTGGAGGGCAACGTCGAACACTGGCGTGCAAGTGATGGAACTCTCATCGGGGCACTGGCCGGAGATGCCGGCCCGGTGCAGGCCCTCGCCTATTCGCCTAACGGGCAACTCATTGCCACCGGTTCCTGGGATGGTTACCTGCGCATCTGGCGCGCTTCCGACGGGAGGCTGGCCCAAGTGCTGTTCGGTCACGCCGGCGGCATTTCCGATGTGGCCTTCTCGCCCGATGGGGGCCTCGTGGCTTCCACATCGGAAGACGGACGGATCCGGGTTTGGGAGACGGGGACCGGCAAGGAGTTCGCGACCATCCAAGCCGGAAGGCGTGGACTATGGAGCCTGGCATTCAGCCCCGATGGCAGGCGGTTGTTGGCTGGCGGATGGGAGCAGATTCTCATTCTCTCGTTTCCCGAGGGGCAGGTGGAGAAGACGATTGACACCGGGCCGGGGCCGGTCTACGGATTGGCGTTCAGCCCGAATGGTGAATTGCTCGTCTCGAGTTCGGGCGACCAAACGGCGCGGGTCTGGAACGGGTTCGACTGGACGTTGCGCGCCACATTGTTCGGCCATGCGGCCTTCATTCACAGTCTGGCCTTCTCTCCAGACGGCACTCTGCTCGTGACGGGAGCGTCCGACGGCGTGCTCAAGCTGTGGGACACGCGCGAGTTCGCGGTGATTAACACGCTTCAGGGTGGGTCGACCGCAGTGAACTCGGTGGCCCTATCGCCAGATGGACGGGTATTGGCGGCAGGGTCATCCGACTCCTTCGTACGTCTGTGGGAAGTGCCCAACGGCCGTGAGTTAATCTCCCTGTCCGGCCACTTCAGCGAAGTTAAAGCGGTCGCCTTCTCCCCCGACGGGCGGTCGCTCGCATCGGGTGGTTGGGACGACACGCTTCGCTTGTGGATGGTGCGTTAGCCGCCACGCTGCGGGCCATTGCGAGTGCGACTGCATCTGCGCTATGATGGACAGGATGATGGAACCAGGGTCGACGAAGAACGGCATGTGGAAGGAGTACCTCAGCCCCGTCACGCTGGATGAGGCGGTCGCTGCTCTAAATCGATTCCAGAGCCGGGCCCGTATCGTGGCCGGCGCGACCGACCTGATGCTTGAGCTCGAGCGGGGCGTGCGCAGCGGAGTGGACGTGCTGATCGACGTGACCCGCGTGCCTGGGCTCGACCGCATCAATCGCCTGGGCGATGAAGTAATCGAACTCGGGCCGCTGGTCACTCATAATGCATGTGTGGCTTCAAAGCTGCTCCTTGAGCAAGCCTGGCCATTGCCCCGCGCGTGCTTTGAGGTGGGGGCAGCCCAGATTCGGAATCGCGGGACGATTGCCGGCAACCTGATTACGGCCTCCCCCGCCAACGACACCATCACCGCTCTCATGGTCTTGGAGGCGGAGGTTCGCCTTCTCTCGGCGCGCGGGGAGCGGGTAGTGAAGTTGGCCGACTTCTACAGGGCGTGCGCCGGACGGTGATGGCGCCCGATGAGCTGATGGTCGGCATCCGCTTCCACGCGATGCGCTCGGGCGAACGCGGCAGCTTTCTCAAGCACGGGTTGCGCGCCGCTCAAGCCATCGCGGTCGTGAATGCCGCATGCGTGGTGAAGTGCGACGACCAGGAGCGAGTTCTCTCGGCACGGATCGCTCTGGGCGCTGTCGCGCCGGTGGTGATGCGCGCCCCCCGGGCCGAGACCGCGCTTCAGGGCCATCGATTGGAGGACGCTGTTGTGCGCCGGGCGGCCGAGATCGCTGCCGACGAGGCCCGTCCGATCGATGATGTGCGCGGATCGGCGCAGTTCCGCCGCGCCATGGTGACCCATGCGGTGGCACAGGTGTTGCGTGACGCGGCTACCGGGGCGCCTGCAGCCCAGCTGCCTGCCTCGCCATCGCTCTTGTGGGGAAGTGCGCGGCCGATGGGCGGACGATTGGAGCGCATGGAGTATCATCAGTCCGCTGAGCCGATCCGCACCCGCGTGAACGGGCGCGAGTTTGTGGTGAGCGGCGCGAATCAGAAGAGCTTGCTACGCATGTTGCGCGAAGATCTTGAGATGATCGGCACCAAGGAAGGGTGCGCAGAGGGGGAATGCGGCGCATGCACCGTCTTCCTGGACGGTGTGGCGGTGATGGCCTGCCTGGTCCCGGCCCCGCGTGCGCATCGAGCGGATGTCAAGACGGTGGAGGGTCTGGCGGTGGAGGGGCGATTGCACCCAGTTCAGCAGGCATTCGTCGAATCGGGCGCGGTCCAGTGTGGGTATTGCACTCCGGGGTTCGTCATGTCGGCAGTCAAACTGCTCGAGGAGAACCCACACCCCTCGCGGCACGAGGCGGCCCAGGCGTTGGCCGGCAACTTGTGCCGTTGCACCGGTTACTACAAGATACTGGATGCCATCGAACGCGCCGCCCAGGGCGCAGGAGGTTCGGCATGAGCGGCTCATACCATATCAGGCTTCCGGGTGAGAACACACGGCGTGGAGAGCCGCATCCCACGTGGATCAGCGTGGGCTGCGTGCTGGTGGTGGGCTTGCCGGCGCTCGGGTACTTGCTGGCTGAGTACCTGCTTCAGTTGAATTTCCAGCGGCACTACGTCTATCTCCCGCCGGAGCTGGCTTGGCCGCCGTTCGCCCCGTACCTCTTGGTCAAGCTGGCCATCGCAGCCCTCTCTCTACTCATCGGCACCGCGCTCTTTACCTCCGTGTACGGTCTGATCTGGCCGGTGAAGCCGGGCAAGTACGACTCGCCGGACATGAAAGATCGTCTGCCCAAGATCAAGAAGTGGCGCTGATCATCCAGTGGGTGCGCGCGTCTCGGCGCGAGCCGATGTTCGAGGCGTGGCCCGCAATTACTCTTTGAGCCCGGCCGGCGGCTGCCGACGGCGAGAAGCCGCACCGTCATTCGCTGGTCGAGGAGGACACTATGTCGGATTCGCAACGCTACCACACCCGGGACGGCGAATCGCGTTCGGCCCGCAAGCCCATTGAGATTCTGTGGAATATCCTCGGATTTGGGTTCGCTATCGTCATGGGAGTCGCCGGGTATCTGGGCGCGGATTGGTTCATCCTCGAGAATGAAGTCCGCCATTGGGTGTACCTGCCGCCCGAGCTAGCCTGGCCCGCGGCCTCACCCTTCCTCGGCTTGAGGATTGGCGTGGCGCTCATTGCGCTGTTCTTAGGCGGCGCAGTTTTCACACTGCTTTACGGGCTGGTCCAGCCGGTGAAGCGTGGTCGTTATGATGTCGAGGCCCACGAGAGCAATCTGCGCGGCTACAGGAGATAGGCCTTATGCCGTCTGTGGGCACCTCCCCGGCACGCGCGGATGCGGTAGCCAAGGTCAGTGGAACGGCCCTTTACCCGGGCGACATCAACCGCCCCGGCCAACTTCATCTCAAGCTGCTCTTCGCCAGACGCCCGCACGCCGTCATCCGCGCGCTGGATACTTCTCGAGCGGAGGCGCTGCCCGGCGTGGTGGCCGTCTTCACCGCCAAAGACGTCCCGGTCAATGAGTACGGCTTGATACTTCCCGATCAGCCGGTGCTGTGCGGGCCGGGGTCGGCCAATGCCGGAGCGGATCGCGTGCGCTTCGTGGGCGATCAGGTGGCATTGGTCGTTGCGGAGAGCGAGGTCCTCGCCGCCTACGCCCGAGACCTCATCCGCGTTGAATACGAAGACCTGCCGGTCGTCAGCGATGCGCGCCAAGCCATCGAACCGGAATCACCCCTGCTATTCCCCGAGAAGGGCACCAATGTGTTCTGCTCCTATCGCATCCGCAAAGGCGATGCGGTGGCTGCGCTACGCCAGGCGGACGTCGTTGTGGAGGGGGAATACCACACGCCCTTGCAAGAGCATGCCTATTTGCAACCCGAGGCCGGGTTGGCTTATATCGATGACCAGGGGCGGATCACGGTAGTGGTAGCCGGGCAATGGACTCATGAAGATCAGGAGCAGATCGCGCATTCCCTTGGCCTGCCGCGGGACCAGGTGCGCGTCATCTATCCCGCCATCGGCGGGGCGTTTGGCGGCCGTGAGGACATGTCGGTGCAGATTGTGCTCGCCCTGGCCGCCTGGCGGCTGCACCAGCGCGGCATCTCACGACCGGTCAAGACCGTCTGGTCTCGGGAAGAATCGATCATCGGTCATCACAAACGGCACGTGTTTCACTTTCGTACGCGCTGGGGTGCCACCCGCACCGGGAGGCTGATGGCGGCCGAGGTCGATATCATCCAAGACGGCGGTGCATATGCCTACACCTCGACCAAGGTACTTGGCAACGCAACGCTCATGTGCACGGGCCCTTACGAGATACCCAACGTCGCCGTCGATTCGCGCTCGGTCTATACAAACAATCTGCCGGGCGGCGCCTTCCGTGGCTTTGGTGGCCCGCAGGGATTATTCGTCGCCGAGACTCAGATGAACAAGTTGGCGGAGAGGCTGGGCATCGACCCGGTGGAAATCCGCCAGCGCAACCTGCTCACCGAAGGCGCGCTGCTCTCGGTGGGAACACCGCTGCCGCCTGGGATCAGCTTGCAGCAAGTGCTCGAAGCGTGCGCCGAGCGATCGGGCTGGAAGCGGTCAGCCTCGGGCTGGATGCGTCCGCCGGCAAGGCAACCCGAGCCGAGGCCGGGACGTAACGTGCGGCGGGGCAAGGGGTTTGCCTGTGGCTTCAAGAATGTCGGCTTCTCCTTCGGTGCGCCGGAGAAGTGCTGGGCGACCGTCGAACTTCGGGGAGCTACCGAGATCGAGGAGGTCACCGTTCGCCATGCCGGCGCCGAGGTAGGCCAAGGTGCGCACACGGCCATGGCGCAAATGGCCGCCGAGGCCTTGGGCCTCCCGCTCGAGAAGGTGCACTTGGTGGTTTCCGATACCGCAGAGACCGACGATTCCGGATCGGCCTCCGCCTCACGCATGACCTTCATGGCAGGCAACGCCATCCTCGGCGCGGCGCAACAAGCCTTGGCCAAGTGGAAGGCCGAGGAGCGCCCGGCGGTAGCGCGTTTTGTGTACCGTCCACCGGCGACAACCCCGTACGCCCCCGATACCGGGCAGTCTATGCCCAACTTCGCCTATGGATACGTCGCGGAGAGCGCCGAAGTGGAAGTGAATACCGACACCGGCGAGGTGCGTGTGTTGAATGTTGTGTGCGCCAACGATGTCGGCCGCGCCATCAACCCGCAGCAGGTGGAGGGTCAGATCGAGGGCGCGATTGTTCAAGCTCATGGGTATGCCTTGCTTGAGAACTTCGTGATGAAGGACGGGCAGGTGCTCACGCCTCACCTCTCTACCTACCTCATCCCGACTGCCCTTGACATCCCCGGGCATGTCGAAAGCCTCATCCTTGAACACCCCGACCCACAAGGGCCGTTTGGTGCCCGCGGCATGGGCGAAATGCCGTACCTGCCATACACGCCGGCAGTCATCGCCGCTGTCCGCGAGGCGACGGGGGTGTGGTTCGACGAGTTCCCCTTGACGGCCGAACGTGTATTGCGCGGCCTGGGAAAGTTGGATTGAGTCTCAGCCGTGCATCTTGCGCGGACCAGGTCAGCACTCCGGCACACGAAGGATGCGAGACGCCGCAGCAACGTGTGCACCGCAATCGGGCTTTGCCGGCCGAGTCCGCGGAGTTGAAGCGGGCGTGACATCGTTATCTTCTGGCAGCCAAACGGATTTCACCTTTCCTCGATTCCCAATCCTTGTCCGCGGTGGGGGCGACTTGGGGTCGGGTGTGGCTCACCGCGTGGTCCGGGCTGGCTTCCCCGTTGTCATCGCGGAAGTGGCGGCGCCGCTTGCGGTGCGTCTGGGCGCCTCCTTTGCCCAAGCGGTTTGGGAAGGGGAAGCCCACGTTGATGGATTGACGGCAAGGCGCGTTCCAGGACCGGATTCCGTACAGTTCTGTTGGAGGAGCGGAGCCATACCCGTTGTCATCGCGGCCGAGTTCGAGCGGTGGGATGAAGTGTCGATTGCGGCCGTCGTGGATGCGCGCATGCTCAAGCGCGCGGGGGATCCGATCGGGGCGGGCTCCCCGCTCACGGTGGGGCTTGGCCCAGGCTTCCGCGCCGGCACGGACTGTCACGCAGTTGTGGAGACTCAGCGCGGGCACTGGCTTGGGCGCGTCTACTGGCGGGGCGGCGCGAGCGACGATTCGGGCGTTCCCGACGCGGTGCACGGACGCCTGGGCGAACGGGTCGTGCGCGCGCCGACCGCAGGCGTTATTCGATGCATCGCGGCGATCGGTGACCCAGTCCGGGCCGGCGTCCCCATTGCCGAGATTGATGGCACGCTAATTCGCGCGGCCATCGACGGTGTTGTCCGGGGGCTGATTCACGACGGGGTGGCGGTTTCCGAGGGACTGAAGATCGGCGACATCGACCCACGTGGCCTACGCGAACACTGCTTCACGATATCCGACAAGGCTTTGGCGGTCGGCGGTGGTGCGCTAGCCGCGATTCTCGAATCCATCCAGTTCCGCCATTCACTCAATCCGGGCGGCAGGTTGAGACCGCCCGCCAGCACGGAGATGGGACAGCCGCCGTGAAACTGGGTGCGGCCCTCGACCTTCATGGGGGTGAGGTGGTGGCGCTGGTCGGGGCGGGCGGCAAGACCGCTGCGCTCTGGTGCTTGGCACGCGAACTCCTGCCTTTTGGCCCGGTCGTTTCCTCAACCACAACCCACCTGGCAATTGCCGAAACAAGCCGCGCGCCGCATCATCTCGTCTTGGACGACCCGTCGCGTCTGGCGGAGCTGGGGGCGTTGCTGCGGGTACATAGGCATGTGCTCGTCACTGGCCAATGGCTGCCCCGCGAAGGCAAGGTTGCCGGGCTGACCGCCGACCAGTTCTCGCGCATGGTCGAGGATGTCCAGGGGGGCGGAATAAGCATCCTGGTTGAGGCGGATGGCGCGCGGGGGTTGTCGGTCAAAGTGCCGGCGCAACACGAGCCGGCCGTTCCACGCGAGGCGACGCACATCGTGGCCTTGGCGGGCATAGATGCAGTGGGGCGCACGCTCGACGCGGCTACGGTCCACCGGGACGCGCTCTTTGCCAGATTCGCTGAGCTTTCGCCGGGCGGATTGATCACGCCCGCGGACCTCGCCCGCGCCCTGGCGCACCCGCAGAGCTACCCAAAGGCTACTCGCCCTTCAACGCGGCTTTCCATCGTTCTCAATAAGGCGGACACCGACCAGGCGCGGGAGATGGCGCGTCACACCGCCGCGGCGCTGCTAGAGTCGCCAGTCATCGAACGGGTGGTCATCGCGGCGCTGTCACGCGATGACCCGGTGAGCGAATCACGGGTGCGGACAGCCGGAATCGTCCTCGCGGCAGGAGCCGCCTCACGCATGGGAAGAAACAAGCTGCTGCTCCCATTTCGAGGCCGGCCAATCCTGCAGCACGTGGTCGATGTCGCGCGCGAGCAGATGCACGAGGTGGTCATAGTCCTCGGCGCCGACGAAGAGGCCATCCTGCAGGGCGTGGACTTAGCGCGAACTCGCTTGGTGAGCAACCCGGCCTGGCGGGAGGGGCAAAGCAGCTCGCTGCTCGCCGGCCTGGCCGCCGTAGGATCAACCTGCGGAGCGGCGGTCTTCTTCCTCGGCGACCAGCCAGGCATCCCGGGCGAGCTGATCAAGGCGCTGATGGATTGCCATGCACGCACGTTGGCGCCGGTCGTGGTGCCGCGGCATGCGGGTCAGCGCGCAAACCCGGTTCTGTTCGACCGCTCCACGTGGCCGGACCTCAGCCGCGTAACTGGCGACCAGGGCGGACGCGCGCTCTTCGATCGTTACCCCGTGGAATGGGTGGAGTGGGGGCAACCGGAAGACTTTGCCGATGTCGACACGGAGGATGACTACCGCCACCTGCAGTCGCGCGATACGTGAACGGGTCTGCGCTAATGCTACATCGCACTCAGGGCCCGGCCTGGGCTCAAGCCTCGTCGCGCAGGAGGCGGCTGGCCGGGCGGTCAAGCCAGCGCTCGGCCTCCTCGAGGTTGCTGAAAACTTCCATTTCCACGCCAGAAGACAACTGAGCTAGCCCCGCCAACGCCTGCTGCACCGCCTTGGACGAGACAACGACGGCCACCCGCACGAATCGAGCCGCCGGATCCGCGTTCAGATCCTCCGCCAGCCGAATGGCGCCAGGCGGGATGTTCGCGACGGCTCGCAAATCGTACAGGTTGCGGTTGAATCGTTCCGCACCCTGTAAGTGCCTCTGGGCAAACGCCTGCCAGTGGGCCAACACGGCCGGCGAGAGATGGTGGAATGTCACATGCAATCCGCCGTCCGCTCGGCGCGCAACGCTGTAACCGCTTTCCGGCTCCGAGGACCAGTCCAACGGCTTTTCGTTTGCTGTCATTGCCATACTCCCTCTGCAACGAGCGCCTCTAGACTCGGAACGGGTACTCCTTGCTCGATGCCGCCTCGTTCAGCCCGGGTCCGCCCGTTCGGCGAAACGCCCTATGGGCAAGCGTTGGCTAGGTGCTGATCGTAGGTCTCCGCGAAGTGGTGCCGCCCAGAGCCATCACATGCGGCTCGGAAGAAGTAGTAGGAGGTCGCAGGAGCGTTGGACACCGCCACGAGCGCGTCAAGCGACGGATTACAGATGGGACCTGGCGGCAGGCCGCCATAGAGATACGTGTTGAACGGCGAATCGACCTGAAGGTCGCCTGAACCCAGCGGGCTGCGCCACCAGGTCGCTTGGGGCGGGTAATAGCCGAGCGCATACTGCACCGTGGGGTCGGCTTCCAACATCATGCCGGAATCCACTCGGTTGAGAAACACGGAGGCGATCAGCGGCATCTCGTCGTTGTGCATGGCTTCGCGTTCGATGATCGAGGCCAGCGTGACGGCCTGATACAGGCTAAGCCCGCGCGTCTCGAGTGATCGGCGCAGGTCGTCGGTAACCGCGCGGTCGAATGCGCTGGCCATCTCGAAAACCAGAAGATCCGCATTGGCGCTCCGCTCGACGAGATATCGCCCGGGGAGGAGAAACCCCTCCAGCGCAATCTGAGGGGGGATGGCCAGGTAGAGCGAGAGATTGCCGGGGCGACGGTGGCTGGCAGCGATGAAATCAGCGGCGGGTATCGGCACACCGTGCCGCTCGAGGGCCGAGGCCAGCTCCTCCACTCGCCATCCCGGAAAGATCGTCAACTCGATTTGGCGGCTGCTTCCCGAGACCAGCAGGTCAGCCAGCAAGCGAGTCGTGGGGTTCGGCGGCACGGCGTAAAGTCCGGGGAAGAGCTTCCGATCTCCACCGGTGTATCGCAGGTAGGTTCGAAAGACCGCTGCCTCGGAGATCCAACCTTCCGAGACCAGGCGCGAAGCGAGCGTGGCTGCATTCTCCCCCTCGACGATCGAGAGCGATCCGCCCTGTGCATTGGGCGACACGCGATTGAGCGCTTCGCTTCGCATGCCGAGGTACGTACCCATCACCAATCGTTCAATCAGCGAGAGGTCCGCTGCGGGCGAGCCGATGTGCGCCGGGTCCGAGGCGCGGGCCGTAAGGCCACAGAGGATGATCCCCGCACCGAGGGCAATCCCGGCCACCATCAGCACGCCGATGGCCCGCCACGCTCCGTCGCGCGCCTCCACCCTACGCTTCGCCGGCATGGGTGTCGAGGTACTCCTGGAGGATGAAGGCGGCTGCGGCCGCGTCGAGGTTTTCCTTTTGTTTGGCCCGTGTCGCGCCGCGGGCTCGTCGCGCCTGGGCCGCCGCCTGAGTGGAATGCGACTCATCGCAGTACTCGACTTGAAGGTCGGACTGTTCGCGGATCGCTTTCACGAGGCGCAACCCCTTGCGCGCCTGGGCCCCAGCTTCGCCTTCGGAATCAAGCGCCACCCCGACGAGGACCAACCTGGCCGAATAGGCCTTGGCCAAGGCGACGATTCTCTCTGCGTCCTCGCTCAGACTATGGTGGGGCAGGACGAGCAGCGGGCGGGCGACCGTGCCCGTCTCATCGCTCAGGGCGATGCCGATGCGACGTGCGCCGGGATCTACAGCGAGAATACGCGCAGTCAGGGCCATCATTCGGGGCCACCGCCGACGCCGGCTCGCGGCCCAAGTGGCGGCGCGGCCGCGGGAAGACTCTGGATGTCAATGCGCATCGGAAATGCCGGCAAGAAGGGCCACCATGCAGGCGCGAGGTGGATCGTGGTGCGGCTGTATGGTAACAGACCGTCGATCAGGCGCTGTGCATCCGCCGGAGTGCGGTTCGCGAGACGATTCGCGAGATGGCGGGGAATCGACGACTCGCTCTCCTGCACCGTGAACAAGATGTGGAGCACCCCCTGCGCAACTTGTTCGACCCGCAGCCCTGCTAATTCCAGGGCGTCGGTATTGTGCGCGATGCCAAGCGCTTCGCGCGCTCGGTCGATGGCAACCCCTTCGAGAACGACAAGCGTCTCGGCCTCCGCTTCGAGCGTGACGTGGACTTCATCCACCGCCGCGCCCGGGCGAGCTGAGAGCGATTCTTCCTGGCTTCGAATGGTCATGCTGCTTTCGACGATCAGCCATGCCTGGGCCGCTGCCTCCTGCTCGAAGGCCTCGCGGAGGTTCTGGATAAGCTGAGCCTGGGCCTGAGATCGCAGTGAGGCAATATCGGCAGCGCTGACGACAGCGCGGGCCGCGGACCGCCCGCCCGAGGTGGAAGAAAGTTGTTGCACTTCAAGCGTCCCGACCGCGAGTCCCACCACTTCCCGAATCCGGCCGGGAGGCAAGTTGCTTTGCGAGCCGGGTTCCACGGCACGAATGCCGATCAGCGCGCTTGCCTGCGGGTCCATCCATTCTCCCGCCAGTGTCTCGAACTCCATGCCGGAGACCGGATCGCGAAAGCGGGTGCCGGGCGGAATGGCCACGACCCGCGAGGAGTGGTTGGCCAAGCTCAGCTCTCCCTCAGCATAGGTGATTGGGACGACAGCCCTGCCTGTGGAGAGCACCGCGCTCTCGGCGACCGCGTTGACGGCCAAGGTTACTGCGTTGCTCGCCTCCATTGGAATTGTCCGGGCGCTCTCATGTGCTGGAAGGTTGATCTCGACCTTGGCATATGGAACAAGAAGCAATGCGGTAGCGGCGAGAGCCGCGAGGGGGGCGAGGAACAGTCCGTTTTGGAGGCGAGGGCTAATGTGCTGGGTCCTGGCCCTCAACGTCCGGCTCGAGGCTATCGTTCCGCTCGAAGTGCGCATAGCCACTGGTAACGAGGAGGAAGACTGGGCCGAAACGAGTTCCTCGTCCTTCTTGATTCGGCCCGCAGGAGGCGCGTCGAAGCGCCGCCGCTCGAAGACAGCACCTATTGTCCCGGCATGGCTCTCTTCCCCCGCAAGTGCTCCGTCGAGCGTGGAATAGGAGGCTATCCCGGCGCGGGATGAGGCACGCGTTATTTCCGCGTCCGGGGAAACCGAGCACAGGCTGGCGCCCACCCCGTCGGCCCAGCGCGCGCAGAGGGCCAGGTCGAGCTGGCGCAAGCTCGCGGAATCCGCCAGGAGAAGGATGATCCGGTCTGCCTGCGTGCGCAGGATCTTGTCGCGCAGCGAGGCCAGGTCGTCGTGCGGCTCAACGGTGAGGATTTGGTCTTTCACGCGGTGCCGCTATCCTGCCGGCGGTCCTCGCACGGTCGGGAGCTG
>MGOA01000066.1:1012-12751 GCA_001796965.1 Chloroflexi bacterium RBG_16_64_43 | reverse complement strand
TTGAGGTTGCTGCAATTGTCTCCCCCTCTCGTGCCCAATTAGCGTAACCAGAAGCGGACCCACGGATCATGGGCGATCTCGTCATTCGCGCGCAGGATATCGGCAAACAATACCGCATCGGCGCCCGCCAGCAGGGCTACCGCACGCTGCGCGACACCCTCGTCGATTCGATCGTGGCTCCGGCGCGCTGGGTCGGACGCACGCTGCGCCGGGGTTCGGCGCGCGCCGAGCAGGGCGAGTTGATCTGGGCGCTGCGCGAGGTCTCCTTCGACGTGCACCAGGGAGAGGTGCTGGGCGTCATCGGCCGCAACGGCGCCGGCAAGAGCACGCTGCTCAAGATCTTCGCGCGTATAACCGAACCCACCACCGGCCGGGTCAGGATTGCCGGCCGAGTGGGGTCGCTGCTCGAGGTAGGCACGGGTTTTCATCCGGAATTGACCGGGCGCGAGAACATCTATCTCAACGGGGCCATCCTGGGTATGCGCCGCGAAGAGATCGCGCGCCGCTATGATGAAATCGTCGCCTTCTCGGAGGTCGAACGCTTCATCGATACGCCGGTAAAACACTACTCGAGCGGCATGTACTTGCGCCTGGCCTTTGCCGTCGCCGCTCACCTGGACCCCGAGATCCTCCTGGTGGATGAAGTTCTGGCGGTGGGTGACGACCGCTTCCAGAAGAAGTGCCTGGGCAAGATGGAAAGCGTGGGCCGTGAGGGGCGTACGGTGATCTTCATCTCGCACAACATGCCGGCCGTTACACGCCTTTGCCCACGCGCGATTCTCCTGGATGAGGGGCGAGTGATTGCTGATGGGGAAGCGCGCGAGGTGATTGGGCGCTACCTGAACGCCGGGCGGGTCGAGAGCGGCGGCATGGAATGGCTCAGCGCCAACGAGGCGCCGGGCGATGCGACAGCGCGCCTCAAGCACGTGCGTGTCTCCGACGCGCAGGGCAACCCCAAGACCCTCTTCACCATGCGCGAAACGATTGCGGTGGAGGTCGAGTACTGGCTGCTGCGCGGCAACGATCCTGTGCTCCCGATGATCCAGGTCGTCAACCAGGATGGGCACAGCGTTTTTGTCTCGGCCGCCAATCACGACCCGGCTTACCAAGCCGCGACGCGCGAGCCTGGCCTGTATCGCAGCCGCTGCATCATTCCGGGCGACTTGATGACGGAAGGGTTGTTCTCGGTCGATGTCTGGCTGCGCGTGCTCTACCCGCGCCGCGTGTTCGTGCACGAGGCCAATCTGTTGACCTTTCGCGTGCAAGACACCGGCCTCGGAGATTCCACCAAGGGTACGTATCGCGGCGTGTGGGGCGGGGTGATCGCGCCGCGATTGGAGTGGCACACCGAGTTCCAACCGGGAGGACCGGCCGACCGTGCGGATACTGCAGATTCATCCCTTCCTGCGCGGTGATCGGATTGATCCGCGCGCGGGGGGTAAGTCGCGGGCGGCGCTCCTGCTCACCGAGTATCTCCTCGACCAAGGGCACGAGGTCGCGCTCTATCCCTTCCCCGAACGCCTCTGGCTTCAACCGGCGATGTTCGGCATGCGTTCCGGGTCGCGCCTTCCGGTTCTGCCAACCATGGCCTTGCCAGGCGCACGCCACATGCTGGGGGCCGCGCGCCGCGCGCGCCGCGTTGCGCAACAGATCCGGCAGGACCGCGGCTTCCTAGTGAGCCTGCTGTATATCGAAGGGTTGCGCCGCGCGCTGGCCGATTTCGCCCCCGACATCATTCACTCCCATCAGCGGATATCCCTCTTGCCGCTCATACTCCGCGAGGTCCCCCAGCGCCCTGCGGTGGTGTTTACCCACCATACCGGCGAGCCCGGCCAGCACCTCGACACGTACGAGCACGTGGTCTTCGTCTCTCGCGCGCTGCAGGACATGGTATGTGCGAGCACCGGTCTGGGGCGCGAGCGAACGAGCGTCGTCTACTACCCCATCGACGCGGCGTTTCTCGAGGCGCCGCTCGTACCGGCCGCTTCGCGTCGGGGGGTGGCTTTCGTCGGCGGGCTGACCGAGGCCAAGGGGGTGGACCTGCTGCTGAGCGCCTACCGCCTCGATCCTGAGCTGAACGAGCATCCGCTGCATCTATGCGGCGCGGGCGAGCGCGAACGGGAATTGCGCGAGTATGCCGAGCGCCACGGGCTGAATGTCGTCTTCGAGGGCCGCCTGTCGGTGGCCGAGTTGCGCACTGTGTTGGCGCGTAGCCAGGCGCTGGTGAACCCCAGCCGCTTGGAGGGGTTCAGCATCGCGTTGCTCGAGGCGCTGGCTTGCGGAACACCCGTTGTGGGCTGGGCCGCTCAGGTCCGCGAACTCGGGCAATGGTGGGAGACGCCGGTGGGCGCGCCCTTTGATGGACGGACCCAAACGGCCGGCGACCTAGCCGACGTGATTCGCGGCCTGCTCAGCGGTCCCTCCCAAAGCGATGCAGCGCGCGCCACGATTGCGGCGCATGCCCGGCGTAACTTCACCCTCGAGCGCTACGGCGAGGAGAACCTGCGTCTGTATCGCCAGGTGCTCGAGCGCCGGGCAGGGGGCTGAGAGAAAGAAGAGCCAACAGCCGAATCATGCACGTGCTTGCCGTTCAACCTTTTCTTAAGTCTGCGGCCGTCGACCCGATCATCGGGCCGGCGTATCGCTCCGCAACCCTCCTGGCGGAGGAGCTCATCCGCCGCGGGTGCGCGTTGGACATGTTCCCTTCGCCGGAGGCCATCGGCACCGACTTTCAGTGGGCCGTCGCACCCGGCCGCTCAGCCTGGGTGTGGCCGACGATGGAACTGCCGGTGGCCGGGGATGTGCGTTTGCTGTTCTCGGCCGTGCCAAGGTTGCATCCATTGCCACGCTCCTTGCGGCAGGTGGTCTTTGCCTGGATGGAATTGGCAGCCTTTCGCCGCGCGCTAGCTAACGGTGCACCCGATGTACTTCACGATCATCTCGGCATGAGGCGGTTCATGGGGATGGTGCGCGCGCTGGGCGTGCGCACGCCGACCGTTCTGACTCACCCGGAGGGGCCGGTTGAAGCGCGCCTTGAGGCGTATGCGGTGGTCATCTTCCCGAGCCGCATGGCCATGGCGCGAAGCGGGCTGGCAGCACCGCGGGCGCGCGTGCTTCCGCCACCGGTCAGCCCTGCGTTTCTCAGCAGCCCGGCTGCGACCACCCCTTCCGCGAAATCGCTCGTCTTTGTCGGCGGGCGGCGCGCCAGGCGCAACCTGGAGGCAATCTTCACCGCACTGCGCGTCGACGAGCAGCTGCGACGGACCTGCCGGCTGACGGTGTGCGGCGAGGTGGCCGTCGATGGAGAGCTGCGCTCGACGATCGATGCCGAGCAGTTGCCGGTGACTCTCAACGGAGTGGTCTCGGCAGCGAAGTTGCGCGAGGTGTTCGACCGGGCCGCGCTGCTCGTGCTGCCGGGTCAGCCAGAGAGGGGCAGCCATGCCGCGCGCGAAGCGGCCTGCCGCGGACTGGCGGCTCTCACCTGGCTCGCGCAAGCCGATGATTTCAACCAGGCTCTGGAGATGCCGGCCGCGATCGGTCTGGTCGACCGCGAGCCGGAGCCCGAGCAACTGGCCCGCAGCATTCATTTCGCGCTGGAGAGCGAAAGTGTCTCGCTGCCTTTCCGCACTGAACTATCACGGCGCGCGCGCGATGTGTTTTCAGCGGCGCGTTACGCCGATCGGCACCTGCAGTTATACGCCGAGGTCGGCTGAAAGCCCGCATGCAGACGCCCATCGCGAGTATGTTCAACCGACCACGCCGGGTGCTCAAACGCCTGTGGCAGCGCAGCCGGCCGCGGGCGGTCATCCTCATGTATCACCGCGTGGCACAGGTGGCCGAGGACCCGCACGGGTTGTGCGTCTCGCCGGAGCATTTCGCCGAACACCTCGACGTATTGCGGCGGCGCTTCAGTGTCATCGCTCTGCGCGAGTTGCCAGCGCGGTTGCGCGAGGGCAGGCTTCCGCGGCGCACGGTGGTGATTACCTTCGACGACGGGTATGCCGACAGCTTGCATACTGTGAGTCCGCTGTGCGAACGATTCGATCTCCCGGCCACGGTGTTCGTGACTGCCGGTTACCTGGATGGGCGGCGCGAATTCTGGTGGGATGATCTCGAGGCGCAGACGCTCGGGCGCGGGATGGCGACCGCGCGGGATCTCGAGCTTGAGGTCAATGGCGACCGTCTGAGTTGGCCGACCGGCGCGCCACTGCGCGAGGTCTACGATACGCTGCACATGCGCCTGCGTCCGGCAGCGGCCGAGACCCGCGAGCGGGTGCTGAACGACCTGGCCCACTGGCAGGGGACCGGCCGCGGCGTGCGCGAGGACCACCGGCCCCTCATCGAAGGCGAGTGCCGCCAGCTTGCAGCGAGCCGCCGGGTCGACGTGCAAAGCCATACCGTTCATCACTTGTGGCTGGCCGCTCATCCGGCGGCGGTGCAGGCAAATGAACTACGCGAGAGTCGCCAGCGCTTGGCGGAGATCACCGGCCGGCCGATCACGGTGCTCGCCTATCCCTATGGCTTCCGAGACGCGGTGGCCCCGGGCACGCTTGCGCTGGTGCGCGAGGCGGGCTATTCTGCCGCGTGCGCCACGGTGCGCGGCCAGGTGATGCGCGGCGCGGATCCGCTATGGTTGCCGCGCCACGTCCCCGGCGATGTCGACGGCGAGGAACTCATGCGCCGGCTGAGCGGGTTCTTCGACGACTTCGCCGCGCCGCAACCGCCGCGGGGCGGCGCGCCACGAGGCACTCCCGAGGTGAACGACAAGGAGCTCATGTGATCGCCACTCTCACCTCACTGCCACGGCGCATGTGGCGCGCCATCGTCGGGCGCCTGCGTCCCGCCCGCCGCTCGAAATACCCGCGGCGCATTCCTGGGCTGACCACGCTCGCGGCCAGGCTGCGCCTGGGCTTCGGCGCCCAACCGCTTTCGGTTGTGTCCGGCTCCGACCGCGGGCCATCGATCCATCGCTACTATCTCGACCTATTTATGCGCGAGTTTGCCGCCGATATTCACGGCCGTTGCCTGGAATTCCAGAACGATCAGTACACCACCCGTTTCGGTGAATCGCGCGTCTCCCATCTTGATATTCTGCACAAGGAGGGCTCGGGCACGAGCAAGCAGGCCACGATTGTGGCCGATCTCCTTGCGCCGAACGACCTGCCTTCAGCCTCCTACGACGCGATCATCTGCACCCACACGCTGCACATCGTCGAGGACCCGCCGCGCTTCATGAACGAACTACGGCGGCTGCTGACGCCAGGCGGTGTATTGCTGCTGGGCGTGCCGCACGTTGCCGGCATCCAACCCTGGTGGCACGAGTTGTGGCGCTTCACACCCGAGGGATTGGCCTGGCTGGGGGCGCGTTCATTCGGCGCCGGAAATGTTACACTTCGTTCGTACGGCAACACGCTCACCGCGGCCGGGGCCATGCGGGGCCTTATCGCCGCCGAATTCAGTTCACGCGAGCTCGGCCTGCACGATGATCGCTTTGCCGTTGAAGTGTGCCTGCGTGCCGTAAAGGCCTGACGGGCGCGCCCGCGCGCTCCCCCGTGCTATCTTCCCGCTCGGAGAGTACCTTGGCCAAGACGAAAGTCCTTGTGGTGGGCTCCGGCCAAGCCGGGGCCGTCAAGCACGTCCCGGCCTTCGCTCAGTGCCCGGAAATCGAAGTGGCCGGCGTCTGCGACCCGGACCTCGCCCGGGCGCAACGCGTGGCACGCGAACACGGGCTGGCGGGCGCATTCACCTCGCTTGAGGAGGGCCTAGCGGCAACCGGTGCGTCGATCGTCTCGATTTGCACACCGCCCCAGACACACCGCGATCTGGCGATCTATGCCCTGGAACATGGCGCACATGTCCTGCTCGAGAAGCCGTTTACCATCACGCTGCGCGAGGCGGCCGAGGTGATCGCAGCTCAGGAGAGAACCGGCCGCAAACTCTCAGTGGTGCATCAGAACAAGTTCAACTGGGGCGTGATGGAGATGCAGAAGATCGTCCAGCGCGGCGACGCCGGGCGCGTGCTGCACCTGGGGCTCACCTGGATGACCAACGGCGACCAGGACCGCATGGTGATCGATCCCAACTTCTGGTGCCACTCGATCCCGGGCGGGCGGTGGGCCGAGTCGCTGCCTCATCAACTGTATATCGCCTACGCGCTGGTCGGCCGGATGCGCTTGTTGTATGTGGCCGGGCGCAAGACCACCGACAAGTGGCCGTGGATGGCGGCGGACGAGGTGGATGTAGTGCTCGAGAGCGAGCCGGGTTACGTCAACATCCGTATGTCGGCCAACCCGCAGGAAGCCAAGCGGCGAATCAACGTGCTGCATGGCACCAAAGCCTCCTACATGTTCAGCTACAAGATCGCCATGCCATTGGCCGAACGGCCGCGCGCCAAACGCGCCGGCGAATACCTGCGCCGCTACCTGACCCTGCGCTTGCGTGGCGGAAGCGAACCCAAGGTGGTTCCTTCACCGCACGAGCGTCTCATCCGCCAATTCGTCGACTACGTGTTGCACGATGCGCCCAACCCCACCTCGCCCGAAGAGGCCTATCACGTCGAAGAACTGACCGAGCTCTTCGGCCAGGAGTTCGATCGGCAAATGAGTCGCCGGCCAGGTTAGGGCCCCTGCGATGCACGCCTCGGGTTCGACATCGATGCGCCTTCGCTTCCGGCCGGATGCCTCCGGCGATGGACGCGTGGAGACCGAAACCTGGCACGAGGATTTGCCTCCCGCGGATTCGGTCGAAGCCCTGCGTCTCCTAAAGCGGATCAACCTGTCGACAACCCCCGTCGGGGAGCGCCTGGCCTCGCTCGTGACCGTGGACGGGTTCGAGCCGTGGTGGTTCGTCCAGGACCGCCTCTTCCGTTTTGCGTTGGTGCCTCTCACACGCTTTCTTCCACTCCTCGCGCGACTCGATGGTGCGGACCAGGTTCAACTGATCGATGCCCCAACGGAGGCGCGGCGGGCGCTGCAACCGCTCTCGGGCCGGGCCGGGTTCCCGCGCTTCACTTTTCCCGACGACCCGCCGCCCGCCGCCTCGCCTTCCCGCCGGGTTGCAGGTTGGTTCGCCCGCACGGCAGTGCGCCTGGCTTCGAACGCGGCCGCCGTCTGGTTCCGCCTGGCGCGCAGAGATACGGTCCTCTACACTATTGATATTGTCAGCCCGGGACTTGACCACGACTTTCGCATCGGCCCGATGTACGCGGAGTTGCGCAGGCGCGGGTACCGCTTTGCCGAGTACGCGCATAGCCTCTCGCCGCGCCTCGCCTTGCGCAACATGCTGCGTCGCCGGCGCCTGGCGGTCGTGCTCGAGGCGTACGATGACGATTCCCGCATCGTGTATCCACTTCCGCAAGCTGCGCGGACTCTGGCCGCAGCAGAAGGGGGGACGCTCGAGGATCGTATGCTTCGCGCAGTGGGGCTCGAGGTCCTTGATTGGTGTCAAGCCTCGATCGCGCGCTACCGCGCATTGCGCCGTGTGCTTATGCGGCAAGCTGCACGCCGGGCCATCGTCTTCGACGACAACCGCCACAACTACGAACTGGTCGCGGCCTGCCACAGCCTTGGGCTGAAGGTGCTCGGATTCCAGCACGGTGTCTTCAATCGCTTTCATACAGGAACCATGGCTTATGGGTTCGAAGGCGCCCGGTCGCATGCCTTCGATCTGTACGGCGTGTGGGGCCCCCTCTTTCGCGAACGGCTTTTGGTCGCAAGCCGCCTGTATGGAGCCGACCAGGTGGTGGTGTGCGGTCCGTTACGTGCGCCACGAGCGACGCACCCCGAACCGGCGCGCAGATCAGGGCGGCCGCGCGTGCTGCTAGTCTCCGAGCCGCTCGCGCGCAAGGGGGAGGTGCGGAACTACCTCGAGATGCTCATCCGCAGCGGGCGCTTTGAGTTATGTGTCAAGCTGCGACCCGGTGAGGACCCCGCCGGGCTCCGCGCATACGGGCTCGACCCTGCCTCCGTGCACCTCCTGCAAACTTCCACTGTCTACGAGGCCTTCAGCCAGGTGGATCTGGCGCTAGGAACATACAGCACGGTTCTCTATGAAGCGGCCCTCACTCTCATTCCAACGGTATGGCTGCGCACGGCCATTGCCTATGGTCGAGAACTGGCCGAGGAAGGCTTGGCCGAGGCGGCCGAAGACCCGCAGCACATTGTGGCGGCGGTCGACCGGGCATTCCGTCTCCCGCGAGAAGAACTGCTTCGCCGGCGCGATCGCATCTGGTCGAACGCGGCGAAGGATGGTGCGCGCCGATTGATTGAGATTGGCGAGGCCCGCCTGTGGCCCGAACTGGCCCACCAGGGAGGCCGCCGATGACTCCCCGTGTGGCCTTCGTCATCCCTTACCTGCGTTCACGCGGGGGCTGGCAGACCGCGGCGCTGGGTGCCATCCGCGCGCTGGCGCACTTCGTCGAGCCAGTGCTCGTCGTAGCCCGAGCCGATCTGGAAAGCGCGCGGGAACTGCTGCCCGGGTTCGAAACCCGTATCCTTCCGGAAGTTCAGCCGGTCAGCGCGGGGGTCTGGCCGGTGGCCCGCACGCTCGCCGCCGCGAGCATCGGCTTGCGCCGCCTGCCCCCCCTGCGTGTGGATCTGGTGCATGCGCTGGAGGCCTTTCCAGCGGGTGCGGTCGCGCGAATGCTCGCGCGGCGCGAAGGCGTCCCCTTCGGCCTGACGGCCCACGGTACCTATGCTGTTCTATGGAAGCAATGGCCGCTGCTCGCCTCGGCCTACGCCCGCATGCTGCGCGAGGCGGCGTTCGTCTGCCCGATCTCTCACGGAACGCTGGCGCGCATGCAGCGCGAATTCGGTTCGGTGCTGCGTGCGGTGCCGTGCGAAGTCGTGATTGAGGGGACAGATATCACCGAGCGTGTTTCGCGCGAGGAGGCCGAGGCCCACCGGTGGCCGCACGTGCCCAGCCTCATTTCGGTTGGCAATCTCAAGCCGCGCAAGGGCTATCACCTCAGCCTGCAAGCCTTCGCGCGGGTTCAGCGTTCGCTGCCGCAGGCGCGCTACCAGATCGTCGGCGGCGGGCTGGGCGGAGGCTACCACGAGCAGCTCTTGGCGCTCATCCGGCGGCACGATATCCGCGGGGTCGAATTCGTTGGGTCGGTGGGAGCGCAGGACTTGGCATCCTACTACCGTTCAAGTTCTGCCTTTGCACTTCTCTCTCAGGAACACCGATTCGCCTTTGAGGGATTTGGCCTGGTGTTCCTTGAGGCCGGCGGGTACGGTCTGCCGGTCGTTGGCAGCCGCACGGGCGGCATTCCCGACGCGGTCCGCGACGGTGAGACGGGCTTCTTGCTTTCGGCCGAGGATGTCGAAGGGTCGGCGGAGGCAATACTGCGGCTGCTCGTAGACCGCGACCTGTCACAGCGCATGGGCCGGGAGGGGCGAGCGCTCGCGGAATCGTTGACCTGGACCCGTTACGCGACCCAGCAAGCCGAAGTATATCAGCGCGTCTTGACAATGCAATCGGGCGGAGCCTCGACGTGAGAATCACGTACCTGGCTTCCGCCGCGATCCCTTCGACCTCGGCCAACAGCCTGCAGATCCTCAAGATGTGCGAGGCGATGGTCGGCGAGGGCCATGCCGTGACGCTCCTGGCACCGCGAATGACTCCCGCGGGCGAGCCTGACAGCGAGGTCGTCGGTGAGTATTATGGGCTGCGCCGCGTGCCTGAGATCCGTCGTGTGGACACGCCGCGGCTGGTCGGCCGGCGAGGCTTGGCCTGGCGCATGGCACATGGCGCGCGGCAACTCGCACCGGATTTCGTCTACACGCGCGGCGTGGACTTTGCGCTGGCCGCTTCCCGGTTCCGGCAGCGCGTTGTTCTTGAACTGCATCAACTGCCGAGCGGGCGGCTCGGCCCCCTTTACCTGCGCCTCTTCTTGAGCAGCCCGAGGTGCCGACGGTTGGTCTTGATCACCCCGCGGCTGCACGAGCTATTGGTCAACGCGATGCCCGCCGCTCGCCGAGTTGAAACCCTCGTCGCCGGCGATGCGTTCGACGATGTAAAGTACCGCGCGCTTCCTGACCCGCACCGGGCGCAACGCCAGCTGGGCATAGCGGTGCGCGGGGTGGCCGCGGGTTACTTCGGTAGCGTTGTTCCAGGGCGTGGGGTGGAGACCATCCTGAGCATGGCCCGTGAATTGCCCGAGGTTCATTTCCTGATCGCTGGGAGTTCCGAACGCCCATCCGACGAACTCCCTGCCAATGTCCTGTGGCTCGGCCACATTCCTCCCGCACAAGTTGCACTGCATCAGGCGGCCTGCGATATCCTGCTTATGCCCTATCAGAGTCGCGTCACCGTTCAGGGAAAGGGCGATACAGCCGAGGTCATGAGCCCGCTCAAGCTGTACGAGTACATGGCGGCCGAGCGCTTGATCCTCTCGAGTGACCTGCCTGCGCTGCGGGCCATGCTGGATGAAGGCAACAGCCTGCTACTGCCGGCCGACGATCCATCGGCGTGGGTCGCGGCGCTGCGACGGGGGTTGAACTCGCCCGATCTGCGCCGGCGCCTGGCCCACCAAGCTCGGCTGGATGTGGCTCCCTATACGTGGCGCAACCGCACGCGGACGATCTTGGCGGACCTTGAAGGCGGGGCGCGATGAGCGGCCGCGACTCGCTCGAGGGCTGGGGCACGCTTCGCTTGGGATACGTGGCGCGCTCGCGCGTCCCCTCCGACCTGGCCAACAGCCTACAGGTGATGAAGATGTGCGCCGCTTTCGCGGCGCAAGTGCAGGTGGTCGATCTGATCATCCCATTTCGCTGGGATGATTGGCGCGTGGCGCGCACAGCCGGCGCATCGCTGTGGGCGCGTTATGCGGTAACCCGCCGCTTTCATATTGCGCGGGTCCTGTATCCCCATTGGAGGGATCGATTCGAGGTGCGCGGTTTTTCGCTGGCGGCCACAGCCCGGGCTGCCGTGCGCGGCTACGACCTGGTGTATTCGCGCGATGTTTGGACAGCCTACTGGCTGGCGCGCATGGGCCGCCCGGTGGCGTTTGAGGTCCACAACCTAGCGGAAGAGCAGCGCTACCCTGTGTGGCTCGCAATGCTGCATCAAAAGTCACTGCGGGGCGTCTTTTGCATCTCGGGTGCCCTGGCCGAGGCTTATGCAGATGCGGGCGCGCCACGCGAGCTGCTGCACATCCTGCCCGACGGCGTAGATCTCGAACGCTTTGATTTGCCATTATCCAAAGATGAAGCTCGCCGCCGGCTGGGCCTGCCGCTCAATCCGCCGATCCTGTGTCACTCCGGCCATCTTTACCCGGGGCGGGGCGGCGAGGAAACGATCGAGGCCTTGGCCGGATTGTCGTCGGCGGTTCTGGTCATGGTAGGCGGGCGTGCGGAGGATACTGCCCGCCTACAAGCTCTCGCCGCCCGGTTGGGCGTAGCTGAGCGCGTGATATTCATCGGCCAGGTGCCTAACGGCGCGGTGCCGGCGTACCTATGGGCGGCGGACGTGTTGGTGATGCCCTATACTTCGCGGACGCCGACGGTGCGCTACATGTCGCCGCTGAAGATGTTCGAGTACATGGCCGCCGGCCGGCCGATCGTCACCACCGACTTTCCCGTCGTGCGCGAGGTCTTGCGCGATGGGGAGACGGCCGTGCTTGTTGAGCCCGACAGCGCGCAGGCTTTGCGTGAGGGGATCCAGCGCATCTTGGGGAACCCGGCGTTGAGCCAACGCGTGGCTGCCGGCGCGCGCAGTGCGGTGCAGGGCTACTCATGG
>MGOA01000066.1:0-897 GCA_001796965.1 Chloroflexi bacterium RBG_16_64_43 | reverse complement strand
GGCCGGTTTCCTTGGCACCGACCCGTCCACCTGGGCGCGCCTGGGCTGGCTGCTCGCGCTTTCCGCGCTCATTTGGATGGTCTACGCTCTGTGGCGCCTGGGCCGCGGGGATGCGCCGCTGACCGCGTGCGTGGCGGCGACGGTCCTCAGCACCGCCCACATCATCGCTACCCAGCTCGTCCTGGGTTGGCTCGGCCTGCTCACGCCGCCTGCGATCGCACTGGCCTCGGTCGGCCTGGCCGCCGTGGCTCTCGCCTTTGGTGTCCTCCCGCATCGAGCCTCCATCCGAGAGGCGCTGCGCGAGGCGCGCGCAAAGGCACGATGGGTGACCCTGCCGCCATGGGCGTGGCTGATCATCCTCTTGTACGCCGCGATCGTGCTGCGCAATGTCTTCTACGGCTGGTTTCTGCCGCCCTACGATCGCGATGGGCTGGCCTATCACTTGCCGATCATGGCCAGCATGGTCCAGGCACACTCAGTCGCGCCCATCCCCAGCCTGTCGGTTTGGGTCCGGTCGTACCCGATCAATGGCGAACTCATGCAGTTGTGGACCTTCGCGCCGCTCGGACTGGACAAGCTCGTTGATCTGGCCTTTCTGCCCGGGGTCATCTTTGGGGGACTGGCGCTGTATGGGATCGCCCGCCACTTCCAGGCCTCGCGCGCGGCAAGTATTGCCGGGGCGGCCGTGTTTGCATTCACGCCCACAATCTTCCTGCGCCAGGTGGGCTCATACAACGATGCCTGGATGGTGTCACTGTTCATCATGGGTGCTTACCTCATTCTGAAGTCGGCGCCACATGGCACGGCGAGTGCGGTCGAGCTGGCCGTCATGATTGGGTTGTGTGCAGGCGTCATCGCCGGAACGAAATACTCGGGCCTGGCCTATGCCGCGCTGCT
>MGOA01000065.1:4201-4864 GCA_001796965.1 Chloroflexi bacterium RBG_16_64_43 | reverse complement strand
GATCACAACTATGTGGGGAGAAAGCCCACATATTCGATTGGCTGCCCGCACCCATGTCCATGGTTTCAGCGGGTCCAGCAAGAACTCGGCCTCGATGGAAACCGGCTGTCGGCTGGGGTCCCGGTCCGTTTTGCCGGGATAGAGCCAGCGAGGATATTGGCGCCGAAAGGAGACGACCGTCACGTCATTCTGCGCTTGAAGTGCCCTGCCAAGCAGCGCGGTGAAATGCGCAATGCCTCCTCGGTACGGATACACCGGGCCGACGAGCACGATGCGGTTCACGCAGGTTGCTCCACGGTTTTGTCGGCGGCGCACACGAAGAGTTGATTCCCGCCCAGAAGAAAGTACTTATGCAAAGCCACATTCAACCCGGACTGCTCGAGTCGCTTGTGCAAGGCTGAGCGCGAAAAGGCCCACCGATGCTCCTCGACCGCGCTCTGCCAAAAGAGCCCTAGGCGCGCTCCGATTCTGTGCACTCGATGCCCCAGCGGAGTCGGAGTTGTGATCAGCACCCGCGCGTTGACTTTCATCAAGCGGCCGAGTTGAGACAGCAATCGCTCCGGATCCCGAAGGTGCTCGATCACAGCCAGCATCAGGATCGTGTCGAATTGCCTGTCGAGATTGAGCGCGTCGCGATCGAGATCTAGTGTGAGAGAGGAGATG
>MGOA01000065.1:0-4142 GCA_001796965.1 Chloroflexi bacterium RBG_16_64_43 | reverse complement strand
CCCTTGTTCGGGGCCAAGCAACGCAAGCGCCGCGCCGCGCCCGCAGCCGAGACCGAGCACATCGCCACGGATGTGGGGGCGGACAATAGTCAGTCGTTGGCGCTCGACCCATGCAGACAATAGCGGGGGCATCAGATCGTCCCTAAGCGGCTTCCTCGCGACGATGTCGTTACGTTTGTCCGTTGTCGTGCGTCAGCGCCATTCTACAGCGCATCTCGAGCGAAGAAGGGTGGGCCCTCCGCCGGACTGTGCTTGCTTCGAAAACGCGGATGCGTCTCTTCCCATTCATGGATGTGCAACAAAGTAGTCGGCCGCTCGCTGGGCCACACGGTCGCAAAACTCGGCGCTCCCGAGCGGGGCACCGTGTTGCAGCCAGACTGACATCGTCGAGACCCGCAACCCGCACTCCTTCGTCAACAGGTCGAAAAGATCCTCTGATGCCGCGCCGTACCGACGTTGTGCCATGGGAGTGTGTTCAAAGATCACCACCGGTCGGCTGGCCCTCAGGGTTCGGATTGCGCCTCGGAACACCAGTAGCTCCGCGCCTTCAACATCCACCTTGATGAAGTGAATCAGCAAGCTTGCCGGGAGGAGACTGTCCAGGCAGTCTGTTTCCACAAGGATTGTCTCTATCGGCTCGTCCGGGATGAGTGGTGGCTTGAAGCCGCTGCGGGTGGGATGGTGTACGTTGTGTGCGAACTCGGCCTGCCCTTTCCTGTCGCTCAGGGCAATCTCAAACACCTTTGCCGTAGGAAAGGTCTTGGCAAGGTAGCGGCAGTGTTCCGGTATGGGTTCGAACGCAAAATACATCCCGCGCGGAGCCCTGCGCACGATCTCGCCGAGGATGCTGCCGCGGTGCGCGCCAATGTCGACGCAGTTGGAGTCCGGGCGCAGGATGCGCCTCATGATGGCCAGCGTCTGCCGATCCTCGCGCCCCCACGGGGAGGGATCGAGGCGTATGTAAGCGCGGCGCGCGAATTGTTCGAACGGCGAATCGAGGATCTGTCGTTTCGTCCAGGAAGCCAGCCTCTCGGCAAGACCCGCGCCCATCAGCCGGGCTCTGCAGGGCCGAGGAGCTTGTACACCGCCACTCGCCCCTCGTTGTACACCAGGTCGTAGTGCGGCGAGGCATCCAGTTCGGCCGTGTTGATCAGCCACCCGTTCGACCCGTTGAAAACGTAGTTCACACCTTGCGCACGAAGGAAGGCGACCGCCTCATCCGTCGCCAGGTGCCCGCCCAGTGCGTGCAGGTTCACCAGCGAATCCGCGAGATCTGGTCGAGTAGCGCGCTCTTCGGGGTATGTCATCGGCACCGTCATCGTGTTGCGATGTGCCAGGAGCGGGATCCAGTATCCGGCGTCGATGCCGATGACGAAGCGCGGTGCAAACAGGAAGTTGTAGGTGGTGACGGCGAACTTCGCCTCCGGCGGCGTGGCCTGCGCAATCCAGCGCATCGCGCCGATGTCGTCGCTGTTGAGATACACCCAGCGCGGGGCAATCGACCGCGCCATGGAATACGCACCCACCGAGGAGGCGGCCACGAGCGCCACGGCCATCACCCAGCGCCATGCGCCGCGGCGCGCGGCCAGCCAATCGACGAGCGCCGCAAGCCCGATGCCCGCCACGGCGGCCACCGGCACGTACTGGCAGATCGCCGCCGAAACCGCGTCCAGGCGCGTCTTGGCAAACGGTTCGGTCGAGAAGACGACCAGAGCGACGATCCATGTTGCCAGGGAAATGACCGCGGTGCGCCGATGCGAACGCCATCCGCCCCACAGCCCGATCAGGGACACCGCCAGCAGCACCCAGTTTGTCGGCTGCAGGATGATGTCACTGCCCAGGCGGCTGAGATCGTAGAAGGCGCGCCGGCTGCCGCCGCCCAGGACGATCGGGAAACCGACGTTCCAGGTGGAGGCCACGTGCCAGATCCACGGCGCAATTAGGAGCAGCGCGCCGACAAGCGCGGGAACGAGCGTGCGGACCATCCGCCCCAGTGCCGCCCGGCGCTCGGAGGAGCCGACAAGGTTCACCGCGGCGAAGACGATCGCGCCGTAGCCCGCCACGATCGCTACCCGATAGTGCGTTAGTCCAAGCCCCGCCGCGAGGACTGCGAGCGCGATGACACGCGGCCACGCCCGCTGCTCCGCATCTTCTTTGGGCCAGGCAGCACGCCAAACCAATCCCATGAACACGGGCAGCATTACCAAGTCGGCGAGTTGCGTGAAGCGCCCGTACAACACCATCAATGAAGGGAAGGGCGAGATGAACGCGGTGAGCAGCGCGGCGATGAGCGAGGCGCGCCGATCCCCGCCAATCGCCTCGACCATATAGGCTACCGTGAGCGGGGCAAGGCCGACCAGTACCTCGGCCAGGATCGGCACCAGCAGGCGCAGTTCGATGCCCGAGAACCACGTCAGCACTGCGGCCAGCGCATGGAAGCCGAAGTGGTAGCGGAAGGTCGCGAGTGGCGCGTAGGGCTCATAGTTTGCCGGGATGCGCCCGCCATCCGCGAAGAGCTGGGCGATCAACGTGTGATGATAGGAGTCGCTGCCCATTCCGGCGACGAACCCGCCGATGGCCCGCATGCCGAGCAGCGCGGCGGCGAGGACGATGAGCCAGAGTAAGAGGCGCGGCCACAGGCTGGGTGCTTCGTCGCGGGCGGCCGGCGCGGGTGAGCGCCGCTGCACGTACCACAGCACCGCCGCGAGCGCCCACCCGAGCGCAGCGATGATCAGCGCGCTCGTGGGGGTGAGGCGCAACGGCATCGGCTCGAGCCAGGTGAAGAGCACCGGCCAGAAGGCCATGCTCATGGCGAGAGCAAGCGCCGCGCGCATGGTCGCGTCGCGCTTCTCATGCGGCAGGATGAGCAACGAGAGCGCGAGGCCCGGCCCGGCGGCTAACAGCAGTGCGCCGCCAAGCCGCAGCCAGCCGAACGGCAGCAGCGCCTCCGCCACCGTCATCGGCATGCGCGCCTCGTCTGATGCGTCAACCGCAATGGGATACTGCAGGAATGCGAGGGGGATGCTCCGCCGCAATGGTTCACAGCCGAGCGCCATCCAACAAGATGAAGTGAGATGCCGGGCGGGCTACTTGGCCCTCCGCGTTCGGGCCGCCGCGGGCGCCTTGCGCGCTGCCCGCGTGTTCTGGACCATCTCGAGTTTGCGCAAGCGGTAGAGCGCCTCTTCCAGGATGCGCCGGTTGAAGCTGATGAGATCGGCCAGGAGGCCAATGAGCAGCACCTGGAAGCCGACGATGAGCAGGACCGCGGCCAGGACGACCGACTGCAGATGGCCGGCGCCTTGCCCGCGCAAATAGAAAACGAGGTAGCGTACGCCGAGCGCGACGCCGGCGGTGAAGACCAGGCCGCCGATGATCGAGAAGACGCGCAGCGGACGATACATGGTGTAGGCGCGCAGGATAGTGGCGGTGGAGTTGGCCAGGAAGTCGCCCATGCCGGACATCAGGCGCGAGGGGCGGGTGGGCGGATTGATGCGCACCGGCACATACTCGACCGGGATGCGGCGAGTGCCGGCCTGGATCAGGGTCTCGAGCGTGTAGGAGTACTCGGACAGGACGAGCGTACGCAGCGCGGCTTCGCGCGTGATGGCGCGGAAACCGGAGGTGGCGTCCGGCGTGTGCGCGCCGGAGGCGATGGCGATGACCCACGAACCCAGGCGTTGTAGGAATCGTTTGGCGGGCGAGAAGGCGCGCACGGTGCGCACGCCACGGTCGCCCACCACCATCTCGGCCCGCCCGGCGAGGATCGGTTCGACCAGGCGAGCGATATCGTCGGCGTGGTATTGGTTGTCGGCGTCGGTGTTGACGATGATGTCGGCGCCATGCGCGAGGGAGGCTTCGAGGCCGGCGACGAAGGCGCCGGCCAGGCCGATGTGCCGCCCCAAGCGAACCACGTGGTGCGCGCCGGCCTTGTGGGCGACGCGCGCGGTGTCGTCCGAGCTGCCGTCGTCGACGACCAGGAACTCGATGCGCTCGATGCCGACGATCTTGCGCGGCAGCGCGCGCAGGGTGACAGGCAGCGCTTCGGCTTCGTTATAGCTTGGGATTTGGATGATGAGTTTCATGGCGGGGCGGCGTCCGGATGGGCGGATGGCGTGAGTATATCATCGCGGTCGTCGACCCCC
>MGOA01000064.1 GCA_001796965.1 Chloroflexi bacterium RBG_16_64_43 | reverse complement strand
TCGGCCGGCATGAGCAGCCGGCGCAAGTCCGGGTGGCCCGTGAAGCGGATGCCGAACATGTCGAAAATCTCGCGCTCGTGCCAGTTGGCGCTGGGGAAGACCTCCACCACACTCGCCACGCTCGGCGCATCACCCGCGAGGCGAAGGAGTACTCGCAGGCTCAGGCCCTTCTCGAGCGAGTGCAACTGGTAGACTACGGCGAAGCGCGGCTCATCCGGCCAGTAGTCCACCGCCGTCTGGCCGGCGAGGCGCGTGAACATGAGCGCGGGTGCGTCGCGCAGCGCACGACAGGCCGCGACGATGCGCGATGGGTCGATCTCCACCGTCGTCTCGCCGCGGAACTCGGTCACGCTGCGCACGCCCTCGCCCAACGCGCCGCGCAGCACGATCAGCGCTTCATCCAATCTGCTCATCCTCGTTCCTCGCGGCCGCACCCACGCCTGCATGCGTGCGGCGTTCTCAACCCTCGCCAAATACCAGACTCGCCAGCCGTCGCTGCCTCCCGCTGGCGCTCGCCCCGACGCGGGGCCGGTGCCCATACCGGGCGTGCGCGGTCATGCGTAAGGCGTGCTATGCCCTCTCACGCATGGCGCAGCGTAACTCGCGATCTTCAAGCATGCGTCGCGAGTTTCTCCTGTTCGACTTTCTTGTGCAGGGTGACGATCCCGTGAATGAGCGCCTCCGGGCGCGGCGGGCAGCCGGCCACATACACATCCACCGGCACCACCTCATCCACGCCCTGGACGATGGCGTAGTTGTTGAAGATGCCGCCGCACGACGCGCAGTCGCCCATGGCGATGACCCACTTGGGGTCGGGCATCTGGTCGTACAGCCGGCGCAACACCGGCGCCATCTTGCGCGTCACGCGCCCGGCCACAATCATCAGGTCCGATTGGCGCGGGCTGGCGCGCATTAGCTCCATGCCGAAGCGGCTCAGGTCGTAGTGCGAGGCCTGTGCGCTCATCATCTCGATCGCGCAGCATGCCAGGCCGAAGAGCATGGGCCACATGGAGCGCGTACGGGTCCAATTGATTGCCTTCTCGAGCGTCAGGGTCACTAGGCCCAGGTCGCCGAGTTTGGCCTCTACTCCCATTCCAACGCTCCATTGTTCCAGGCGTAAGCCAAACCCACCAGTAAGATCAGCACGAACACGCCCATCTCGACCAGCCCGAAAAAGCCCAGGCTGCGGAAGACCACCGCCCAGGGCAGGAAGAAGACGATCTCGATGTCGAACAGGATAAAGAGAACGGCGGTGAGGTAGAAGCGCACCGGCATGCGGCGCGTTCCCGGGCCGATGGGCAGCATGCCCGATTCGTAGGGCAGGCCTTTCATGGGCGTTGGGCGGCGCGGGCCGAACAGGAGCCCAAGCGACACGGCGATCACCCCGACCGCCGTTGCCACGACCAACAATACGATCAGCGGGAAGTACTCCGCGAACATCCGCCCTCTCCATTCTGCCCGACTCTCAACCCGCTTCTCGCCCGGGCGAGTTCGTAGAGTTTATCACGAGCAATTTGACCTGTCAATAACTAATATGTCTATAGTCGCAATACATGCAATTGTTGTTGCGCGCTTGTTGAGGATCCCACAACACTAGTGACAGAATGCGCAAGCTTGTGAAGGATGGGGCTTGTTCTCGCAATTGGCCGCGCCATGCCGGCCGGGTAGTCTGCCTCCTTGGCGAAGGCACTTGAATCCTATGCGCTACGTCTAGATGAGGAGTGCAGCCACCTGGGTGGGTCGTTGCCTGCTGCACGACTTGTCGCCCGCCATTCTGCCAGGCGGCGGAAGGTGCCTGCCTAGGTCACAGACCGGCCAGCAGGTCGGCGATCTCCTCCGGGTGTCGCGCGACGCGTGCCCCAGCCGCCTCTAGGGCTTTGATCTTCTCGGCGGCCGTGCCCGTCCCGCCCTCGACGATCGCGCCGGCATGCCCCATGCGCTTGCCGGGCGGCGCAGTTTGCCCGGCGATGAAAGCCACCACGGGTTTGGTCAGCCGGTCGGTGATGAACTCGGCCGCGCGCTCCTCGTCGTTGCCGCCAATCTCGCCGATGAGCACGATCTTGTCGGTATGCGGATCCTCCTCGAAGAGTTCGAGCGTTTCGAGGAAGCCCAACCCGTGGACTGGATCGCCGCCGATGCCCACACAAGTGGATTGCCCCATGCCGCGCTGGGTGATCGCGTGGATGACCTCGTAGGTGAGGGTGCCTGAGCGCGAGACGACACCGACATTGCCGGGGCGACCAATGTGCCCGGGGATGATCCCAACCTTGGCCTCCCCCGGCGTGAGCAGCCCCGGACAGTTGGGGCCGATCAGGCGGACCTGCTTCTCGTCCAGATACTTGCGCACACGCATCATGTCTTGCACCGGGATGCCCTCGGTGATGCAGACCACCAGGGGGATACCCGCATCCGCCGCCTCCAGGATGGCATCCGGCGCGGCGCGGGCCGGCACGAAGATAATCGAGCAATCGGCACCGGTGGCTTCCACCGCGCTGCTCACGGTGTCAAAGATCGGCACCTTGCCCGAGACGACCCACTCGCCGCCCTTGCCCGGTCGGACTCCTGCCACGATGCGCGTGCCGTAGACCAGCATCTGCTCGGTGTGGAACAGCCCTTCATGGCCGGTGATGCCTTGCACGACGACGTTGGTGTTCTTGTTGACCAGGATGCTCATAAGCCGCCCGTCGCTCCCGAAGCGTGACCGCTCATGCGGCGTGCTGCGCCGCCAGCTCGACTGCTTTGCGTGCCGCTTCGCTCAAGGTCGCGGCCGTTTCCATCTTGGCACCGGCCAGCAGGCGCCGACCTTCGGCTTCGTTTGTGCCCACCAGTCGCACCACCATCGGCACCCGGGTCTCGACTGACTCCAGCGCGGCCAGGATTCCGCGCGCCACCTCATCGCAGCGAGTGATGCCGCCAAAGATGTTGAACAGGATCGCATGGACGCCCGGATCGGACAGTATGATGCGCAGCGCGGCAGCCACTTTGTCGGATCCGGCTCCGCCGCCGATATCCAGAAAGTTTGCCGGCTTGCCGCCGTTGAACTTGATGATATCCATGGTCGCCATGGCCAGCCCGGCGCCGTTGACCATGCAGCCGATATCGCCGTCCATGGCAACGTACGAGAGGCCGTACTTGCGCGCCTCCACCTCCACCGGGGCTTCTTCATCGATATCCCGCAACTCGGCCAGATCCTGATGGCGGGAGAGAGCGTTGTCGTCGAGCACCATCTTGCCGTCCAGGGCAATCAGCCGTTGATCCTCGGTGATGACCAGCGGGTTGATTTCGGCCAGCGTCGCATCGCAGGCGGCGTAGGCTTGGTACAACCCGCGCGCGATCTGGACGAAGGTTTTCCAGTGGTCGCGCGGCAACTCGATGCGCGAGGCGATCTCGCGCGCCTGGTATTCGCGTAAGCCCAGAAGCGGGTCCACCAGCAGGCGCACGATCTTATCCGGCGTGTCGTGGGCCACCTGCTCGATCTCCACTCCGCCTTCGGCCGAGGCCACCATCACCGGCCGGCGGGCGTTGCGCTCGTTGGTAACCGCCAGGTAGATCTCGCTGCGGATGGCGGCGGCCTCATCGACCAGCACCCGCCGCACGGGCAGCCCTTTGATTTGCATTCCCAAGATTTGGGTGGCCAGCTCTTCCGCCTCGGCCGGAGTGCGCGCCAGGCGGATACCGCCGGCCTTGCCGCGCCCGCCGACCAGGACTTGGGCCTTGATCACGACCCGCCCGCCGAGTTCCATAGCGATTTCTTTGGCTGTGGCAGCGGTGGAGGCCACCCTCCCACGGGGAATCGGGATTCCGTTCTGGGCGAAGATCTGTTTGGACTGGTATTCGTGGAGTCGCATGCATGCTCCCGAGGCCTGCGGATGGGAACATGCCGAATTATACCAGCCGCCATGGTCGTGTATTGCTGGCCCATCCGCTGCCTGAGGCTAGTTACTGCTTCGCCGAGTCGGCCTGCGGCCGCGGTGCGAGCGATATAATCGCGCCACCATCCCGCGATTCCCCCTTGGCGAGAGGACGAAATGCCCCAACCCCTGGTCGAGTGCGTCCCCAATTTCTCCGACGGCCGGCGGCCGGAGGTCATCGACGCCATCCGCGAGGCCATCCGCGCCGTTGCCGGAGTGGTCGTACTCGATACGCACAGCGATCCCGATCACAACCGCACGGTGCTCACCTTTGTCGCGCCGCCCGAGGCGGCGCTGGAGGCGGCGCTGGCCGGCGCGAAGCGCGCCGCCGAGTTGATCGACATGACTCATCACAGCGGAGCCCACCCGCGCATCGGCGCCATGGATGTGATTCCGTTCATCCCGTTGCAGGGCATCACCTTGGCCGAGTGCGTTCAACTCGCGCGCAGGCTCGGGCGGCGCATCGCCGACGAGTTGGGCATCCCGGTTTACTTGTATGAGGCCGCGGCCACCCACCCCGAGCGCCAGAATCTGGAGGTGGTGCGCGAGGGGCAGATCGAGGCGCTGCGCACCGAGATCTCCACTCGCCCCGAGCGCGCGCCGGATTTCGGACCGGCGCGCATCGGCACGGCCGGCGCTACGGTGGTCGGCGCCCGCGCGCCGCTCATTGCGTACAACGTATACCTCGACAGCGATCAACTGGATGTGGCCCAGCGCATCGCCCGCGCCGTACGCCACGCCAGCGGCGGGCTGCGCTTCGTCAAGGCCATCGGCCTTCTAGCCGGCGGGCGGGCGCAGGTCTCGCTCAACTTGACCGATTACACACAGACCTCGATGGCGCGTGTCACCGAGGCGGTGCGGCGCGAGGCCGAACGCCTCGGCGCGCGGGTCGTTCGAAGCGAGGTAGTAGGCCTGCTGCCGCAGGCCGCGCTGGTGGACGCCGCAGCCTGGTATATGCAGATCGACAGCCTTTCCTCGAAGCAGCTCATCGAGCGCCGGCTCCAAGAACCGGAAACAGCCGCGCACCTCGCGCCCAATGAAACCGGTTTTCTCGAAGCGCTGGCGGCCGGCACGCCGGCTCCCGGCGGCGGCTCCGCCGCGGCCTACGCGGCCGCCATCGCGGCTGCGCTGCTGGCCATGGTGGCCAGGTTGACGGTCGATCGCAAGAAGTATGCTGGGGTGCGCGAGGAGATGCTCGCCCTGCTGGCGGAGGTGGAGACCCTGCGGCCGGCCATGCAGTCTGCGGTGGACGAGGATGCGGCCGCCTTCGAGGCGGTGATGTCGGCTCGCCGCATTCCCAAAGGCAGCTCCGAAGAGATTCTTGCCGCATCCCAGGCGGTGCGCGCCGCCACCCTGCGTGCAGCCGAGGTGCCGTTGGGCGTCGCGCGCAGCGCCGCACGCTTGCTTGAGCTTGCCCTTTCGGCCGCCGAGCGCGCCAACCTCGCCACGATAACCGACGCGGGCAGTGCGGGCCATCTGGCCAATGCGGCGCTCCAGGCGGCGCTGCTCAATGTGCGGGTGAACGCCCTCTCGTTAGGTGATGACTCTCAGGCGCATGCCTTTTCGAGCGAGGCCGATCTGCTTCAGGCACGCGGAGCCGACTTATTGGCTAAGATGCAACGGGCCGCGCAGGCGCGCATGAGCGCGGGCTAGGCCGACGCTGCGCGTGCAATCGATGCGATATCACCGGCTTATGCCCCTTCACCCTATGCCGAGGAGAGCCCTCGCCTCGCTGTGTGCTTGTTCCCTTCTCCTTGGCGCATGCGCCTCGGCCCAGCCGGCGACGACACCCGCCTCCCCTGCGCCCGAGTTCACCCGCACGCTGGGCGCCACGATGTGCCAGCCCGGGCAATGCGCAACGGCCACCCACAATTCGCCGATCGCTTCAGCAACGACTCCCTCGACCGTGACGCCAACCCAACCGGCCGCTTCACCGGCATGCCTCTATCTGAATCTCGGATGGCCGATCGCACAGCCGGGCGCCTCGATCGATGTCACCTACCGTTTCGGCTCGACGCAAGAGGGTCGGCGCGAGCCGCACCATGGAGTGGAGATCCCCAGCCACGCCGGCACGCCGGTTGTCGCCCCCGCCGAAGGTCGCGTGGAGTTTGCCGGCGAAGATCGCTCGGTACAACTCGGCCCGTACACCGGCTTCTATGGGAACGTCATCGTCCTGGCGCTCGAACCACTGCCGGCCGATGGCCCGGTCTTCCTGCTTTTCGGCCATCTCTCTCAGATCGACGTGCACACCGGGCAAAGGGTCGGCGCCGGCGAATCACTTGGCCGGGTCGGGTCTTCGGGGGTGGCCATTGGTGCTCACCTGCACTTCGAGGTTCGGGCGGGCGCCAACCGCTACGATTCCGTAAGCAACCCGGATTTGTGGCTCGTGCCGCAGCAGGAAGATGGAGGTGCAGCGGGCGTGCTGGCGGGGCGCGTGGTTACTCGCTCTGGCGACCTGGCCCACGGGCAGCAGGTTACCGTGCGCCGCCTGGACGAAGGTACGAACGGTCCTCGAACCTTCTTCTTGGACACGTACGACTTCGAAGCCGACACCCCGGGAAGCGACAGCCTGTTGCACGAGAACTTTGTTCTCTCTGGCCTGCCGCCGGGCGATTACGAAGTGGCGGCCTTCTCGCCCTCGCTCCGCCATCAGCGAGTGCATGTCGCTGCTGGGGTCATCGCCTGGGTGACGCTCGAGCCGGGCGAGACGCCCCCGCCCTGTGCGCGATGACCCGCGGCAGAAACGTGCCAGAACGCTTATCCGCCGCGCGCGGATGGTTGCGGCGAGTTCGCCGGCCGCTGGGTCTCCCCACGCGTGGCAAGACCGCCTCCGGCCGCCTGCGCCGCGCCGATCAATTCCTCAGCCTGGCCTATCCCTTCACCCTGCGAAATCTCCGCGCGCCGATCGTCGACCTGGGTTTCGGCGCGTCGCCCACCACCACGCTCGAAAGCCTGGAGGTCCTGCGGGTCCTAAACCCATCAGTGCGATTGATCGGGGTCGAGATCGACCCGGACCGCGTTCGCGCTGCCCTCCCCTTTGCTCAGGAAGGCCTCGAATTCCGGCTGGGCGGGTTCAACTTGCCGCTCGGTGAGGGAGAGACAGCCGGAGTTATCCGCGCGATGAACGTGCTGCGCCAGTACCCGGAGCAGGAGTACGGCCGCTCGCTTGGACTGTTGGGCAGCTACCTGGCCCCGGGTGGGATTCTGCTGGAGGGGACGAGTGACCCGCCGGGTAACATGATGGCGCTCAACCTCTATGTTCGCGGCAGCGGATACTTGCTTCATGACGGCCTGGCGCTGATTGCCAACTTGCGGCATCCCTTTTCTCCGCGCCAATTCCAGGCCATCCTACCCAAGAACCTCATCCATCACCTCGAGCCAGGCAGCCCGCTGGATGCTTTCTTCGGTGCCTGGAGCGTGTGCTGGCAGCGGGCGATGCAGACGGAGGTCCGCGATCGACGCAGGCTCTTCGCCGAGGCCGCGGGCCACCTGCACGAGGAGCACGGCTATCACCTCTCGCCGCGGCCGAGCTTCTTGCGGCGCGGCATCCTGCTTCTGCATTCCGTCCCCGGCGAGGCCCTGGCGCCTCTGGTGCTGGCTCGCGTGCGCTGACAACCGCAGCCCAGGTTGTTGGGTCGTGAGTAAGAGACAGCGCGCCCGACGGGGCGCGCTGGAGTATCTGGACGTTCGCAGATTACTGTGCGGCGGGGCTATTCGGCCACGGTGTTGGGCGCGGCAGCCAGATCCTCACTCGGCAACACAACCTCGGCCTTGTAACCCGTCCCGGCCGGGATCAGCTTGCCGATGATCACGTTCTCCTTGAGCCCCAGCAGCGGGTCGACGCGTCCCTCGATCGCGGCGCCTGCCAGCACTTTGATCGTATGCTGGAAGGAGGAGGCCGAGAGGAACGAGTCGGTCGAGAGCGAGGCCTTGGTCACCCCCAAAAGAACCGGTGCGGCCGTAGCCGGCTGCTTGCCGTCCGAGAGCTGCTTCTCATTCACGTCCTGCAGGTGCAGCCGCTCGACCAGCTCGCCGGGCAAGTAGTCGGTATCGCCCGGGCGCACGATCTGAACCTTGGCCAGCATCTTGCGCAGCACCACTTCGAAGTGCTTGTCGTTGATGTTCTGGCCCTGAGCCCGGTAGACCTTCTGGATTTCGGTCAGAAGGTAAAGCAGGCAGGCCTCGCGGCCCTGCAAGCGCAAGATGCGATGCGGGTTGAGCGCGCCCTCGGTCAGGTTCTGCCCTGCCTCCACGCGCTGGCCGTCGGTTGCTACCAGGCGCGCGCCGGTCGGGATGTCGTATTCCGCGTCTTCGCGGCGTTCGTAGGTCACGGTTACTTTGTGCTCGCGCAGGCGCAATTTGCCCGCATGCTCGGCCGTGATTTCCGCCTCGCCGCGCGTCGCGATCAGCGCCCCGGCTTCAACCATGATGCCGTCCTCGACCTTGAGCGACCAGTTGCCCGGCACCTGGTATTCGTCTTTGAGGACCTCGCTGTTGACCACGCGCACCGTGCGTTGACCGCCTTCACTGCGGTGCAGCTCGATCACGCCGCCCAATTCACTCACCACCGCTTCGCCCTTCGGCCGCTTGCGCGCTTCGAACAGCTCCTCGACGCGCGGCAAACCGGAGGTGATGTCGCCCCCGGCGGCCACACCGCCGGTATGGAAGGTGCGCAGGGTGAGCTGGGTGCCCGGCTCACCGATGGATTGCGCCGCCACGATTCCCACCGCCGAGC
>MGOA01000063.1 GCA_001796965.1 Chloroflexi bacterium RBG_16_64_43 | reverse complement strand
GAACCTGAGCGTGGAGTTGATCGTGCCGGTGGCGCTGGAGAAGGGCTCGAAGTTCGCCATACGTGAAGGCGGGCTGACGGTCGGCGCCGGCGTTATCACGGAAATCCTGGATTAGGCAAGGACTTATGGCGCGCCAGAAGATCCGCATTCGGCTCAAAGCGTACGACCACCGCGTCTTGGACCAATCCGCGCGGCGCATTGTGGAAACCGCCGAGCGCAACGGGGCCAAGGTGGTCGGCCCGGTTCCGCTGCCCACCGAGATCGAGCGCTTCACGGTGCGGCGGGGGGCGTTCATCGACAAGGATTCTCACGAGCACTTCGAGATCCGAACGCACAAACGGCTGATTGAGGTCACCGAACCCGACGCCAAGACGCTGGATGCGCTGATGCGCTTGAACCTGCCAGCCGGCGTCGACGTCGAAATGAAGATCTGAGCGGCGCGTACCCTCCGGCAAGAGCGAACCGGCCGGCTCCGAAAGGGGCCACCGACCGCTGACCGCCGGGCGGGGGGATGATGCGGCCCGTCCCAAGCCGACAGTCCCGCGCGAAGTGTATGGATGAGGAGACAACCGATGAAAGGGTTGATTGGGAAAAAGGTGGGCATGACCCAGATCTTCGACCAGGCCGGGCGCCTTGTTCCGGTCACATTAATCGAAGCTGGGCCATGTTTTGTTGTCCAGGTGCGGACACCCGAGAAAGACGGGTATGCCGCCGTACAGCTCGGCTTCGGCGAAGCCAAGAGTTCGCACCTCACGGGCGGCGAACGCGGCCACCTGCAGAAGGCCACTCCGCAACCGCTGCGCTACTTGCGAGAGTTCGAGCCAGGCCTCGACGAGAGCCTGAAGCCGGGGGATCGCCTGACGGTCGAGGTCTTTGCGGTGGGTGAGCGTGTCGATATTCTCGGCACCTCCAAGGGCAAGGGCTTCCAGGGCGGCGTGAAGCGCCACCACTTTAGCGGCGGGCCGAAAACCCACGGTCAATCGGACCGGCAACGTGCTCCGGGCGCCATCGGCCAGACCACTACGCCCGGGCGGGTCTACCGCGGCAAGCGCATGGCCGGGCATATGGGCTCGGCCCATTCCACCTCGTCGAAGGTGCGCGTGGCGCTGGTGGACGCGCAACGCAACCTGCTCGGAGTCGAGGGCAGCGTGCCGGGGGGCAAAGGCAGCATCGTGCTCGTCCGCGGGGCGCGCAAGCTGTAAGCCGGCAAGCGCGTACACGGCGTTGGGAGCGAAAACCATGGAAGTGGATGTGGTGAACATGAAGGGCAAGAAGGTGAAGCGGGTGACATTGCCCGCGGCCATCTTCGAAGCTCCGGTCCGGCAGGATCTGATGCACCAGGCGCTGGTACGGCAGTTGGCCAACGCGCGCCTGGGCACGGTCAAGACCAAGGGCCGTGGCGAGGTATCCGGGGGCGGCCGAAAACCTTGGCGCCAGAAGGGCACCGGGCGCGCCCGCCAGGGCTCGACCCGCGCGCCACAGTGGCGCGGCGGCGGCAAAGTCCACACACCTGTGCCGCGCGACTATTCGGTCAACATGCCGGTGAAGATGCGTCGTGCCGCACTGCGCTCGGCCCTCTCGGCCAAGGCGGCCGAGGCGATGCTGGTGGTGGTCGACGAGCTGACCCTCGAGACGCCCAGCACCAGCGCCATGGCCGTGGCCCTCAAGGCGATGACCGGCGGCGAGAATGCCTTGGTCCTCTTGCCTCAGGGCGACGAGGTGGTTGAGCGCTCGGTTCGCAACTTGGCCCACGCCAAGACGCTGCGTGCCAACTACCTGAACATTCGCGATCTGTTCGCGTTTCAGAAGGTGGTGGTTCCATTGGCCGCGCTCGATATGATCGGGGCCTGGCTCGATCCGGGGAGGGCCGCATGACGATCTACGAGATCCTCAAGCGCCCGATCATCACCGAGAAGACAACCTTCCTGGCCAGCAAGCGCCATCAGTACGTGTTCGAGGTGGCGCCGAGCGCCACCAAGGCCCAGGTCAAGGAAGCGGTCGAAACCCTGTTCGAGAATGTCGAGGTGGCCCGGGTCAATATGTTGATCGTGCCCATGAAGCGCACCCGCTCGCTGCGCAACCGCCGCCTGCGCGTCCGCCGCTCGGAATTCAAGAAGGCGATCGTCACCCTGTCCAAGGGTGCCATCCCGATCTTCGAAGGGGTGAAGGGATAATCTCATGCCGGTGAAGAAGTTTAAACCCACTTCCCCCGGTCGCCGGGGCATGGCCGGGCCGACCTTCGAAGAGGTCACGCGTGCACGGCCCGAGCGCTCGCTCATCGTGCCGCGCCGCGGGCACGGCGGTCGCGACGTACAGGGCAAGGTTTCCGTCCGGCATCGCGGCGGCGGCGAGCGCCGGCACATTCGTCTCATCGATTTCAAGCGTGACAAGCGCGATATCCCAGCGCGTGTGGCGCACATCGAATACGATCCGAATCGTACGGCGCGCATTGCCCTGCTGGACTACGCCGATGGCGAAAAGCGATACATCCTCGCCCCGCTGGACCTCAAGGTGGGCGACACGGTGATGGCGGGCCCGAAGGCGGAGATCCGCGCGGGCAACGCGCTGCCCATCTCGCAGATACCGGTGGGCACGCTGGTGCACAACGTGGAACTGCAGGACGGGCGCGGCGGGCAGCTGGTGCGCTCGGCCGGTGCCGGCGCGCAGATCCTGGCCAAGGAGAGCGAGTACGCCCAGGTGCGCCTGCCTTCGGGTGAAGTGCGCCTGGTGAAGCAGACCTGCTATGCAACGATCGGCATCGTGGGCAACGTGGAGCGGCGCAACGTGAAGCTGGGCAAGGCCGGGGCCAGCCGCCACCGGGGCGTGCGCCCGACGGTGCGCGGCACGGCCATGTCACCGCGCGATCATCCGCACGGCGGCGGCGAAGGCCGGCAGCCGGCGGGCATGCCCAGCCCGAAGAGCCCGTGGGGCAAGCCCACCCGCGGCAAGCGCACCCGCAATAACAAGCTCACCGATCAGTTCATCGTGCGGCGCCGGGTGCCCAAGCGCAAGAAGGCCTGAGGCGTCGGGTTTAGTGTGGAGGCAAGAACATGTCGCGATCGCTGAAGAAGGGGCCGTTCGTCGAACCGAAGCTGCTCAAGAAGGTCGAAGCCATGAACCAGCGCGGCGAGAAGAAAGTCATTCGCACCTGGAGCCGGGCCAGCACGATCTTCCCGCAGATGGTGGGCCACACCATCGCGGTTCACGACGGCCGGCGACACGTGCCGATCTACGTCACCGAGAATATGGTCGGCCACCGCCTGGGCGAATTCGCCCCGACGCGCACCTTTCGCGGGCATGTGACGCGAGAGGCCGCCACCACAGCGGCCACGCCCGCGGTGCCGGCCCCCGCCGCCAAGGAGGGATAGCCCATGGAAGAAGTCCGGGCAACCCTGCGCTTCGCACCCTCCTCGGCGCAAAAGATGCGGCGCGTCATCAACGTCATTCGCGGGCGCAAGGCGCCGCAGGCATTGGCCCTCCTGCAGAGCATGCCGCAGACCGCCGCGCACGATGTGGCCAAGTTGCTGCGCTCGGCCATGGCCAATGCCGAAGAGAACGCCGGTTGGCGCACGGAGGATCTGGTGGTGAGCGGGATCTTCGCCAATGAAGGACCGACCCGCCGCTGGCGGCGCTTCGGTGCGCGCGGACGGTTCAAGCCGATTCTGCGGCGCACGTCGCACGTCACCATCACCTTGCGCGAAGTGACGGCCGAGTAAGAATTCCAGTGCACGGCGCGCCCTGCGGGGCGGCGGCCGGCACCGGGCCAGGAGATGCTATGGGGCGCAAAGTACATCCGATCGGATTTCGCCTGGGCATCAACAAGAGCTGGGACAGCCGCTGGTTCGCGAGCGGCAAGGAGTACGCCAGCCAGTTGCACCAGGATATCGCCATCCGCCGCCTGATTCTCAAGGACGCGACCAGTGCGGCCATCGCGCGGGTGGAGATCGAGCGCAACCACAACCTGGTGCGCGTGTTCGTGCACACCGCCAAGCCCGGGGTGTTTATCGGGCGCAAAGGGGCCACGGTGAAAGAACTGCGCCAGCACCTGGAGCAGCTCACCGGCTGCAAGGTGGACCTCAAGGTGGTGGAAGTGAATGCGCCCGACCTGGAAGCGCCGTTGGTAGCCGACAATATTGCGCGCCAGCTCGAGCGGCGCATCGGCCACAGCCGGGCGATGAAGCGCGCGGTCAGTTCGGCCATGCGCCAGGGCGCCAAGGGCATCAAGGTCATGTGCGCCGGGCGGCTCTCGGGCAGCGAGATGCGCCGCACCGAATGGGTGCGCGAAGGCCGGGTACCACTGCAATGGCTGCGCGCCGATGTGGATTTTGCGCGGGCCGAGGCCCTGACCACCTTCGGGCGCATCGGGGTCAAGGTGTGGATCTTCCGGGGTGAAGCGCGCCCCGAAACGGACGAGACGAACATGCCGGCGACTGAAGGCGCTTACGTCAGCGAGTAGCCGTGCTCCGCGGGGTGGCCAGCCCATCCGCGCGGCGAAGTGAGGTGAGGCTATGTTATTGCCGAAGCGTGTGAAATGGCGCAAGCAAATGCGCGGCCGCATGAAGGGCCACGAGACCCGTGGCACCGAGTTGGCGTTCGGGGAGTGGGGGCTGCAAGCCTTGGAACCCGGCTGGATGACCCAACGCCAAATCGAAGCGGCGCGCCGTGCCTTGGTCCATTCCATGAAGCGCCGCGGGAAGATCTGGATCCGCATCTTCCCCGACAAGCCGGTGACGCGCAAAGCTGCCGAGACCCGTATGGGCAAGGGCAAGGGCGCGGTAGATCACTGGGTGGCGGTGGTCAAGCCCGGGCGCATCATCTTTGAGGTCGGTGGCCTGCCCGAAGAGGCCGCCCTGGAAGCTTTGGAGCGGGCCGCCTTCAAGCTCGCCTTGCGCACCAAGCGCATCGCGCGCCTGGAGACCGGGCGCATCGAGGAGGCGCCATGAACAGTGAAGAATTGCGCGCCCTCGCGACCGCTGAATTGCGCGCCAAGCTCGATGAAACGCGCGACGAGTATATGAAGCTGCGCTTCCAGTTCACCATGGGCCAGCTCTCGGACTACACCCGGCTCAAGGTCGTGCGCCGCACCATTGCCCGCATCGAAACGCTTCTGCGCGAGCGGGAGCTCACAGCGGAAGGGGAAGGACAGCAAGCATGACCAACGAACGTCGCCGCATGATCGGCACCGTGGTGAGCGCCCGCATGACCAAGAGCGTCGTCGTGCGTGTGGATTACACCGTGCGCCACCCGCTGTACGGCAAAGTGGTGCACCGCTCGTCGAAATTCATGGCCCACGATCCGCTGGGTTGCGGCCTGGGCGATAAAGTGGAACTGGTCGAGAGCCGCCCCCTCTCGCACAGCAAACGCTGGGTGGTGGAAAAGGTCCTTCAGCGCGGGCAGCAGGTGGCGGTGTCGCCTGACGCCGCCAACGCCGGAGGTGCGCCATGATCCAACAAGAGACGCGCCTGACGGTGGCCGATAACACCGGCGCGCGCGAGTTGTTGGTGATCCACATTCAGGGCGGCTCGCGCCGCAAGACGGGCTCCATCGGCGACGTGGTGGTGGCCGCGGTGAAATCCGCCGCGCCTCAGGGGGCGGTGAAGAAGAGCGAAGTGGTCAAGGCCGTGATTGTGCGCACCACCAAAGAGTACCGCCGCGAGGATGGGTCGTACATCCGCTTCGACGATAACGCGGCCGTCATTTTGGATGCCGACGGTGAGAACCCCAGAGGCACCCGCATTTTCGGGCCGGTGGCGCGCGAGTTACGCGAGAAGGGCTTCATGAAGATCGTCTCGCTGGCCCCCGAGGTGCTCTAGGGGGCGTGCCCCCAGAGGATCCGGGGCCGCGAGCGTACGGGTTCGCGCGCAGGATGAGGAGCCGACTGTGAACATCAAGAAGGGCGACACGATCGAAGTGCTGAGCGGGAAGGACCGCGGCAAGCGCGGCCAGGTGCTGCGCGTCATCCCGAGCGCCGAGTTCGTGGTGGTGGAAGGTATCAACCTGCGCAAGAAGCACAAGCGCCAGGTCCAGACCCAAGGCCGGTCGTTGACCCCGGGCATTGTTGAGTTTCCTGGGCCGCTGCATCTTTCGAACGTGATGCTGGTCTGCCCCAAGTGCGGTGAAGCCTCACGGGTGGGCCGGCAGGCACAGGGCGAACGGCGCGTGCGGGTGTGCAAGAATTGCCACGCCGTGATCGACGCCTAGCCGCTGGAGTGAAGAAGAGCCATGGCTCATAACTTGTTGGAACGCTATCGAACGGACATTGTGCCTGCCCTGCGGCGCGATTTCGGCTACACCAATCCAATGCAGGTGCCGCAGGTGCGCAAGATCGTGGTCAATATCGGGTTGGGTGAGGCGCTCGACAACCCCAAAGCGCTCGAGGCGGCGGTGGGCGACCTGACGATCATCGCCGGGCAGAAGCCGGTGGTGACCAAGGCGCGCAAGAGCATCGCCAACTTCAAGTTGCGCGAGGGGCGCGTCATCGGCGCGATGGTTACCCTGCGCGGCGAGCGCATGTGGTCGTTCCTCGACCGGCTGATGAACGTGGCCCTGCCGCGGGTGCGCGATTTCCGCGGCGTGCCCGAGGACAGCTTCGACGGGCGCGGCAACTACACGCTCGGCCTGCGCGAGCAGCTGATCTTCCCGGAAATCCAGTACGACAAGATCGACAAGGCGCGCGGGTTTGAGGTGACGATTGTGACCAGCGCGCGCAACGATGAAGAGGGCCGACGCCTGCTGCAGCTACTCGGTATGCCGTTCCGGAAAGGGGCCTGAGCATGGCCAAGAAATCGATTGTCATTCGTGAGACCCGCCGCAAGTACCCGGTGCAAGTGCGCAACCGCTGCCGCCTGTGCGGCCGCCCGCGCGGCTATATGCGCAAGTTCCAAATGTGCCGGATTTGCTTCCGCGAGCAGGCTTTGGCGGGGAGAATCCCCGGCGTGACGAAGGCCTCGTGGTAGGGGCGGGTGTGCCTTTCTGGATCGGAAGGAGAGTCATCTCATGACCATTATGGATCCTATCGCCGACATGCTAACCCGCATTCGCAACGGGCTGATGGCCGGGCATGCCGTCGTGGCTATGCCTGCCTCGCGCATCAAGGCCTCGCTGGCGCAGATCCTTAAGGACGAAGGTTACATCGACAAGTTCGAGGTGGTCGACGAAGAGGGCAAGTTTTCCGCGTTGCGTGTCCACCTCAAGTACGTCGGCGAGCGCCGTGAGCGGCGCCCGGTGATCGCCGGGCTCGAGCGCGTCAGCCGCCCTGGGCGGCGGGTGTATGCCGGACGCAACGAGATCCCGCGGGTGCTGTCGGGCCTGGGGGTAACGATTCTCTCCACGCCCAAGGGCGTGATGACCGGCGCGCGCGCCCGCAAGCTTGGCGTGGGCGGCGAAGTGATCTGCAAGGTCTGGTAAGCGCGCCTGGCGCAGCACGGCCAGAACGGGCGCAAGGAGGTTGGCGTGTCGCGAATTGGACGAATGCCGGTGAAGATCCCGGCCGGAGTGAAGGTGGAGGTCACCGGCACCCAGGTGCACGTGCGCGGCCCGAAGGGCGAGTTGACTCGCTCCTTCCCGCACGGCCTGACTATCGCCCAGCAGGGCGAAGAGCTGACCGTGCAAAGGGAAAGCGACGAGCGGCGCTGGCGCGCGTTTCACGGAATGACGCGTGCGCTGCTCCAGAACATGGTCACCGGGGTGAGCCAGGGCTACTCCAAGAAGCTGCAAATCGAAGGCGTGGGGTACCGCGCCGAGCTTAAGGAAAAGAACCTGGTCGTGAGCGTGGGCTTCTCGCATCCAGTGGTGGTCAAGCCGCCGGAAGGCATCGGCTTCAGTGTGGAGGAGAAGACGCGCATCATTCAGGTGAGCGGATACGACAAGGAACTCGTCGGCCAGGTGGCCGCCGACCTGCGCAAGATCCGTCCGCCCGAGCCGTACAAGGGCAAGGGTCTGCGCTACGTCGGGGAACGGGTTCGCCACAAGGCGGGCAAGGCCGGCAAGGCTGCCGCCAAGTAACAGGTGAGATGATGGCGCACAAATCTCGGACTCAGGCGCGCAGGCGCCGCCACATGCATATCCGCCGCACCGTCAGCGGCACCACCGCGCGCCCGCGGCTGAGCGTCTTCCGCAGCCTGTCGGAGGTGTACGCCCAGGTGATTGACGACGAGCGCGGGCAGACATTGGCCGCCGCGTCGACCCTCGACCGCGGTCTGGCCTCCAAGCTCAAAGGCCTCAACAAGAGCCAGCAAGCCAAGGAAGTGGGCAAGCTGGTGGCCGAGCGGGCGCGGGCGAAGGGCATTGCCGCCGTCGTCTTTGATCGCGGCGGGTACCGCTATCAGGGTCGCGTGCGCGCGCTGGCGGATGGTGCGCGCGAGGCCGGGCTCGAGTTCTAGCGCGGGAGTGAGACATGCCACGAAATGAGAGAAACGTCCGGGTCGAGGAAAAGCCGGAATTTGACGAGCGCGTGATCGACATCGCCCGGGTAGCCAAAGTGGTCAAGGGCGGCCGCCACTTCTCTTTTCGCACGGTAGTGGTGGTAGGCGACAACCATGGCCGGGTAGGCATCGGCATGGGCAAGAGCCGTACGGTGCCGGACGCGATCCGCAAGGGCACGGAGCGTGCGCGCCACGTGATGCGGCCCATCCCGCTTTCGCGCACGACCATCCCGCACGAAGTGACCGGCCGCTGCGGCGGAGCGGTGGTCTTGCTCAAGCCGGCTTCGCCCGGCACGGGGGTGATCGCAGCCGGCGGCGTGCGTGCCGTGCTCGAGGCAGCCGGCGTGCGCGATATCCTCACCAAGTCGCTTGGCTCGGCGAACACCCTCAACGTGGTGCGAGCCACGGTCGATGCCCTGGAGCGGCTGTACGACCCGGCCAAGCTGGCCGCCATGCGCGGCAAGCCGGCTGAAAGCCTGAAGCCCTTCTGGGAGCGGAGGAAGAGTGACTAGTCCATCCAAACCGCGGGCACGCAAGAGCCAGGCTGCAGGGCGCGTGTGGGTGCGCTTGGTGCGCAGCCCGATCGGCAACACATTCCGCCACAAGGCGACGATTGCGGCGCTGGGCCTGCGGCACATCAATCAGGTCGTCGAGCAGGAAGACACGCCTCAATTGCGCGGCATGCTGGCCAAGGTGGCTCACCTGGTCAGCCTCGAGGCCGCGCCGGCCGGCAAGGAGAAGGCGTAATGAAACTGCATGAGCTGAAGCCCAACCCTGGCGCCACGCATCGCAAGAAGCGAGTCGGCCGCGGCATTGCGGCCGGGCAAGGGAAGACCGCCGGACGCGGCACCAAAGGTCAGGGCGCGCGCCAAGGCGGGGGCCCCGGGCTGTACTTCCAGGGCGGTAACCTGCCGCTCTTCCGCCGTCTGCCGTTCAAGCGCGGATTCGATCCGCTCTATCGAACGGTATACAACGAAATCAATTTGGGGACCCTGGGCGCCCTTCCGGCCGGCACGCGCGTCACGCCCGAGTCGCTGGCGGGGCTGGGGCTCCTCAGCCGCCCTGAACTGCCGGTGGTCATTCTCGGCCGGGGCGAGGTGAAGGTGCCGCTGACCATTCATGTGCAGCGCATCAGCAAGGGAGCCCGCGCCAAGATCGAGGCCGCGGGCGGCACGGTGGAGGAGTTCTCCGCCGCCTAGCGGTGGGGACTAAGGAGCCAGAGCATGCGTCGTTCAGCCTTGCGTCATCTATGGACCGCTACGGACCTGCGCAACCGGCTGCTCATTACGCTGGCCTTGCTCGTGGTCTACCGCCTCGCCTCGCATGTGCCTGTGCCGGGTGTAGACCGCGCCGCGCTGGCGCAGATTTTCGCCCAGGGAGGCGCCGGCAGCACGCTGCTCAACCTGCTCGACTTGCTTTCGGGCGGCACGGTGTCGAACTTCTCGGTTCTGGCCATGGGGGTCTACCCTTACATCACGGCGCAGATCATCCTGCAGCTTCTGGTGCCGATCATCCCCGCCTGGGACCGGCGCATGAAAGAGAACCCGCAGGAAGGCCGGCGCTGGATGGAGCGCTGGACGTACTACTTGGCCGTGCCGATGGCCACGCTCAACGCGATCGGCCAGGTGCGCCTGTTCCAGACTCTGGCGGGCGGGCTGCCGATCATCAAGCACTTCGGCTTCACCGGTGAGAACCTGGTGCCGACGATCACTACCCTGCTCACCATGACCGCCGGGACGATGTTCGGCATCTGGCTGGGTGAGCTGATCTCGGAATACGGCGTTCGCAACCAGGGCCTGTCGCTGATCATTTTTGCGGGCATCGTCTCGCGCATCCCGGCCAACTTCGGCCAGTTGCTGACCGACGAGCAGCGGCGTTGGTTCCTGATCGCGTTCTACCTGGCGCTGATGATCCTGACCGTTTTCGCCATCGTGGTGGTGCAGCAGGGCCGGCGCAACGTACCGGTGATGTACCCCGGCCGGCGCATCGGCCACCGCCAGGCAATGCCGGTCAAGGGCACGCTGCCCCTCTTGGTGAACATGGCGGGCATGATCCCGCTCATCTTCGCCCAGTCGTTCCTGACCTTCCCGGCGATCATCGCCCAGTTCTTCATCGCCTCCAAGACGCTATGGGTGCGCAATTTGGCGGCGAGTGTAGAGTCGATCTTCGGCGGCCAGAGCGGATGGTATGGGCTGATGTATTTCGTGCTGGTGGTGCTCTTCACTTTCTTCTACACGGATGTGCTCTTTGCCCAGCAGAACTACGGCGATAACCTTAAACGCTCAGGCGCGCAGATCCCTGGAGTCACGGCGGGAGCACCAACCCAGCGCTATCTGACGCGCGTCATGCGGCGGATCACGCTCCCTGGAGCACTGTTCCTGGGGGTGGTGGCCACCTTGCCTTACATCGTCAACGTGGTGTTCCCGTTTGCCGGCAGCAGCAGCTTGCTGCTGGTCTCCTCCTCGGGCCTGCTGATCGTGGTGGGCGTGGTGCGCGACCTGTTCTTCAATCTCGAGGCAGAACTCAAGCTGCGGGGTTACGACGAGTCGATGCTCGTTCATTAGCGCCGGGGCTGGACCACGAGGCCCGACATGTCGGTCTACATCGTGATGCTCGGCCCGCCGGGTGCCGGCAAAGGAACCCAGGCGGCGGTGTTGGCAAAGAAGTTGGCGATACCGCACATTTCAACGGGCGACTTGTTTCGCCACCATATGCGTGAGAAGAGCGAGCTGGGGCGTCTGGCCCAGAGCTTCATTGACCGCGGCGATCTGGTGCCGGATGAAGTGACGATCGCCATGGTGCGTGAGCGGCTGGCCCAGCCGGATTGCAGACGAGGCGCCATCCTGGATGGCTTCCCGCGCACGACGGCCCAGGCCGAGGCGATTGAGCACACGCTGCAGGACGTCTGCCGCGGCTGTGTGCGCCTGGTGCCTTTCGTGACGGCCCCGGCGGCTACGCTGGTCGACCGTCTAGCTGGGCGGCTGACGTGCCGCGCCAAGGGCCACGTGTATCACCGCACGCTCAACCCGCCGCGCGTCGCGGGGACGTGCGATGTGGACGGATCGGAACTTTACCAACGCGATGATGACAGCGAGGAAACCGTTCGCCGGCGCATTCAGGTGTATAGCGAACAGACGACGCCGCTGATTGAATACTATCGCGACAAGGGAATGCTGGTGGAGATAGACGGTGACCGGCCGATCGAGGACGTGACGGCGGACCTCATGGCCGCGGTGAAGGCGGACTGAGGATGCCCTGGAAGCGCGGCATCTCGCTCAAGACGCCCGAAGAACTGGCGATCATGCGCGAGGCCGGGCGAATCAATGCCCGCGCGCTGGCGGCGGCGCGCGCAGTCATCCGCCCGGGCGTTACGACCGCGGACATCAACGCCGCTGCGGCGGAGGTCATTCGCAACCACGGGGCGCAGCCGGCGTTTCTCGGATACGGGGAGCCGCCCTTTCCGGCGGTGACCACGGTCAGTGTGAACGACGAGTTGGTGCACGGCATTCCCGGCAAGCGCAAGCTGCGCGAGGGGGATATCGTCAGCGTGGATTGCGGCACGGTGTTTGAAGGATACGTCGGCGACTCGGCATTCAGCGTGGGGGTTGGATCGATTTCGACGCTGGCCGAAAAGCTGCTGCGGGTGACCGAAGCGGCGCTCGAAGCCGGAATCCTGAAGATGGTTGCGGCCAATCGCACCGGCGATGTGTCGGCAGCGATTCAAGAGGTGGTCGAGCGCGCCGGGTTCCAGGTCGTGCGCGACTACACCGGCCACGGGGTCGGGCGGGCGATGCACGAGGACCCGCAAGTGCCCAATTACGGGCAAGCTGGGCGCGGCGTGCCGCTGCGCGAGGGCATGACCATCGCCCTCGAGCCGATGGTGCTGGTGAGCACCAACGAAACGGCGGTGCTCGACAACCACTGGACGGTGGTCTCGGCCGACGGGTCGTTGACCGCGCATTTCGAACATACAGTGGCCGTGACGGCGGACGGCCCGCTGATCCTCACCTTGGAATGAGGCGCGGGCGCAGGTGGACGCAGAAAGGACGTGAGCGGCAATGAAAGTATCATCTTCGGTTCGCAAGCGCTGCCCCAAGTGCAAGATCGTCCGGCGGGCAGGCAAGGTGTATGTGATTTGTGACAATCCGAAGCACAAGCAGCGACAGGGATAAGAGCCATGGCGCGTATTGAAGGCGTTGACTTGCCGCGCGAGAAGCGCATTGAGGTGGGGCTGACCTATATCTTCGGGGTCGGCCAGCCGACGGCACAGCGAATCCTGCAGGCCACCAAGATCAGCCCCGATACCCGGGTGCGCGATCTGACGGAGGCCGAGGTCACGGCGCTGCGCGATTACATCGGCAAAAACTTCACCGTAGAGGGCGATCTGCGCCGCGAGGTGCAGATGAATATTAAGCGCCTGGTGGAGATCGGCTGCTACCGCGGGCTGCGCCACCGGCGCAACCTGCCGGCACGCGGGCAGCGCACGCGCACCAATTCGCGCACGCGCAAGGGCCCCAAGAAGACGGTGGCCGGCCGCGGCCGCCGACGCGGAGCGAAGAAGAAGTAACCGCATCGGTTGGCGGTGGGTCCGCCGCATGCTGGCTGCCGCGCCCCCGGGGCTCCTTCCCCCCAACGGCTGCGGGCCGGCACGGAGCAGGCGGCGTGGAGTTATGGGATTGTTCAGGAAGAAGAGTGAGGACCTATGACACAAGCAGCGAAAAGCGTCGGTCGCGCTTCGAAGAAGGGCAAGCGAACGGTGGCCTCGGGCCAGGCGCACATTCACGCCTCGTTCAACAACACCATCGTCACGCTCACCGACACCCAGGGCAACGCCATCGCCTGGGCCAGCGCCGGCACCTCGGGCTTCAAGGGCTCGCGCAAGAGCACGCCCTTTGCGGCTCGTCTGGCGGCACAGCAGGCGGCCAAAGCGGCGATGGAAATGGGTATGCAGGAAGTCGAGCTGTTCATCAACGGCCCGGGCCCGGGCCGGGAAGCGGCCATCCGTGCCATTCAGGGCATGGGCCTGCGCGTGCGCTCGATCCGCGACGTGACCCCTGTGCCGCACAACGGCTGCCGTCCGCCCAAGAAGCGCCGCGTGTAGGCACGTCAGGCGCAAGGAAGGATAGGATATGTCGAAATACATCGGACCGGTCTGCAAGCTCTGCCGCCGCGAGGGCGAGAAGCTCTTTCTCAAGGGCGCCCGCTGCCTCAGCCCGAAGTGTGCCTTCGAGCGCCGCGGGTTTGCCCCCGGCATGCACGGCAAGGATGCGCAATTCCGCCGCCAACGCGTGTCAGACTATACGCGCCAGCTGCGCGAGAAGCAGAAAGCGCGCCGCGTCTACGGCGTGCTTGAAGCACAGTTTCGGCGCTACTATTCCGAAGCGCTCAAGAAGCGCGGGATGACGGGTCTCAACCTTTTGCAGACGCTCGAATCGCGCCTGGATAATGTCGTCTACCGCCTGGGCTACGCCGAAAGCCGCGGCATGGCGCGCGTACTCGTCACCCACGGTCACTTCAACGTCAATGGCCGCCGGACGGATGTGCCCTCGATGGTGGTGCGCCCGGGCGATGTGGTCGAAGTGCGCGAGGGCTCGCGCCCACGCACCTACTTCACGAGCTTGGCGGAAACCGCCGAAGGGCGCCTGGTACCGTCCTGGCTGGAACGCGACCTGGGTCGCCTCTCGGGCAAAATGGTCAAGCGTCCGGAGCGCCATGAGATGAGCGACATCCGGCTGAATGAGCAATTGATCGTCGAATTCTACTCGCGCTAAACCTCGGCTCGAGGGAGGCCGCCGCGGGCGCCTCCATCTCGCCGATACACCCAGCAGTCTGGCGCGCGGTTCGACAGGGTGCGCCGGAGGAGAGGGTTCACGTGGGCACTACTACGAATATGGTCATGCCGAAGATCGAGCGGGATGCGATGGCCCAGAATTACGGGCGCTTCGTCATCAGCCCGCTGGAAAGCGGCTACGGGATCACCCTGGGCAACGCGCTGCGGCGGGTGCTGCTCTCCTCGCTGGAGAGCGCGGCGGTGGTCTCGCTCCGCATTTCCGACGTCCCGCATGAGTTCTCGAGCATTCCCGGCGTCAAGGAAGATGTGACCCAGTTGCTGCTGCAGGTGAAGCAGCTGCGGCTCAAGCTCCTCGCGGGCGAAACTGCCCGCCTGCGCCTGGAAGTGAGCGGCGAAGGCACCGTCACCGCCGCCGACATCGTCGCCCCGCCGGAGGTCGAGATCGTGAACCCGGATCTCTACTTGCTGACGGTCGATGATCCGAAGACGCAATTGGATATCGAGTTCACCGTGCAGCACGGGCGTGGCTACTCCCCCTCGGAGGAGCGCGGCCGCCTGCCCATCGGCGAGTTGCCGGTCGACGCGATTTACAGCCCGGTGCGCCGGGTGAACTTCGATGTGGAACGGGCGCGGGTCGGGCAAGATACCAACTTCGACCGGCTGGTGCTCGAGATCTGGACCGACGGCACCCTTCGCCCGGAGGAATCGCTCAGCCAGAGCGCGCAGATCCTCATCGCGCATTTGCGTGATCTGGCCGGGGTAAGTGAAGAAACGCTCACGGCCGGGGTCAGCGAAGTGGCCGTGCCCAAGATCTCCTCGGAGATCCTGGAGACGCCCATTGAACAGCTCGACCTGTCGGTGCGCGTGTTCAATTCACTCAAGCGCACGGGCATCACCACGGTAGGGGAAGTGCTCGAGCTGTTGGGCAAGGGGGATGAGGCCGTGCTGTCGATCCGCAATTTCGGCGATAAGAGCCTGGAAGAACTCCGCGAGAAGTTGCAGGAGAAGGGCTTCCTGCGGGGTGTGGAAAGCCCTGCGCCAAGCGCAACGGAGTAGAGCATGCGACACCAAGTAGCCGGGAAGAAACTGGGTCGGTCGAGTGGACAGCGCACGGCGCTGCGCAAGACAATGGTCAACCAGCTTCTCTTGAATGACCGTATTCGCACGACGCGCGCCAAGGCGCAGGCCATCCGCGGCGAGGTGGAACAGCTGGTCACGCGGGCCAAGCACGCCAAGGCCGAGGCCAGCACGATGGTCCATGCGCGGCGCATCGCGGCCTCACGCCTTGGAAATCCCGAGGCGGTCAAGCGCCTATTCGATGAAATCGCGCCGCGCTTCGAAAAACGCAGCGGCGGGTATACGCGCATCCTGCGTCTGGGGCATCGGCTGGGCGATGCTGCAGAGTTGGTGCTGATCGAGTTCGTGGAAGGCTAGCCCGCTCGACCGCGCGGGCTGCGGCTCTCCCCGGTTGGGGTGGGACGTGGATCGTTACAAAGCGATTGTGGCCTACGATGGCACGGATTATGCCGGCTTCCAGATTCAGGCCGGCGTGGGCACCATCCAGGGAGTGCTCGAACAGGCCCTGCGCGGGCTGGGCTGGGAGGGCGCGCATCTCCTGGCCGCGGGGCGCACCGATAGCGGTGTCCATGCGCTGGGGCAAGTGGTGGCATTCGACCTGGATTGGCCACACCTGCCCGAGGCACTGGCCCCGGCACTCAATGCGCGGCTCCCGGGCAACGTGCGCTGCCGCGCGGTGACGCAGGCGGCGAACGAGTTCCACCCGCGTTACAGTGCGCGGCGACGGACCTACCGCTACCGCCTCATTGAAAGCCGGCAGGCGGACCCGCTAGGCGAGCGCTTCGCATGGCGCGTTTGGCCCGCACTCGAGCACGGCCTTCTGGGGCGGGTCAGTGCGGCGATCGTCGGCCGGAAAGATTTCGCGGCATTTGGCACGCCGCCCCACCGCGGCGGAACGACGGTGCGCCACGTGATGCGTGCCGAATGGCGCCCGATCGATGAGGCGCTGGAGTTCACCATCCAGGCGGATGCCTTCCTGTACCGCATGGTGCGCATGCTGGTCGGCAGCTTGGTGCGGGTGGGGCAAGAGCGGGTGTCCGAGGCAGAGTTCCTCGACCTGTTAGGGCGGCCGGGGGCACGGCACGGCGGGCCTGCGGCTCCGGCCAAGGGATTGTGCCTGATGCGCATCGATTACGAGGCGCCGAACGAGTCTGAGGCGGAAGCGCCTCCGTCCGGCGCGCTGGGCGAGACGTTGTAGTTGGAGAGAGCAAAAGTGGAAAAGACTTATTACCCCAAAGAGCGGGAGATCACTCGCGACTGGTTTGTGGTAGACGCCAGTGGGGAGATTCTGGGACGGTTGGCCAGCCGCATCGCGCGGGTCCTGTTGGGCAAGCACAAGCCCACCTTCACCCCGGGGGTCGAGCTGGGCGATTTTGTCGTCGTAGTCAACGCCGGCAAACTGCGCGTCACGGGCAAAAAGCTGACCGAGAAGATGTACTATCACCATTCCGGCTATCCGGGAGGGTTGAAGACCATCTCTCTTCGAGACCAATTGGTCAAGCACCCGGACCGAGTCGTGCGGGCCGCCGTGTGGGGCATGTTGCCTCACAACAAGCGCGGCCGCCAGGTGATCAAGATGCTCAAGATCTACGCCGAGGCCGAGCATCCTCATCAGGCGCAGCAGCCCAAGCCGCTGCCGGCCAAGTAGCCGCGGCAACGAGAGAGGAAAACGAACCGATGGCAGCTCAATACTACGAAGGGGTTGGTCGACGCAAAGAGAGCACGGCGCGCGTGCGAGTGGTCGCCTCGGCTGGCGGGGTCATCGTTAACGGCAAGCCGGCGGAGGAATACTTCACGCGCGACGGCGACCTGCAAAAGAGCCTATCTCCCCTGC
>MGOA01000062.1:10433-13189 GCA_001796965.1 Chloroflexi bacterium RBG_16_64_43 | reverse complement strand
CAGCGATTGCCCCTCGGCAGCTCCGCTCGCCTCAGTCACGATTGCCCAGCGCTCTTCGCCGCGCAAGGCCAGGCTGAGCACACCTTCGCCTCCGTTTTCGAAGTCCTCAGCGTAGACCGTGGTGCACTGCTGGCCGGACTCGACAATGGCCGAGGCCACCGCCGCCCGGATGGGCACTAGGTGTTCTCCGAGGACCACGACCTGAACCTCGACCGCTTCGCTCCACGTGCCCGCGAAGTCGCGCGCGCGAACGCTGAGACGATGGCTCCCCGGTTCCGTGGGCGTCCAGCGCGCCGCGCGCACCAGGGAGGTCGTGCGCACGGCATTCGAGACGCTGTCGATGACCGTGTCGTCGATCGAGAACTCGATGGTCCCGATGCCCGCCGGGGAGTCGGCCTGAGCCACGATGTCCACTGGACCGAGGGCAATCAAGCTTCCCGCATGCGGCGCCTCGAGCATGATCGTTGGCGGGGTGCCGGACATGGCGGCCGAGGCGCGGTTGCACGCGCTCAGAGCCGCGAAACTGATGAGGATCCATAGCCAGGTGCTGCGCAAACCGCGCGACGAATCCCCGCCGATGGCCACACAACCCCGCACGCCGCATGATGCGTCGGGGCGGTCCGCAGCGTACTCGGGTTTCGATCGGCCAGAGTGTGCCATCGGGTGGGCGTTTTCTTCCGGGTGGCGAGTCGTGTCTCGGTTCGGGATTCCCCTTAGCCTCTCCAATTCTACAGGATAATCCGGCTTCTGCAGCCTCGAGCCGCGACCCGCTCTGGCGCATACCCTATGCAGCCGTCACCGACCCCCAGCCGGGATGCACGCGGCGACCGCACCCATCCTGCCCATGCGGTGCATCTCTTTGATTCGTTACGGATTGGGATTCGCCTCGCCTTGGTTGGCCGCGCACGTGGCGTTCGGCGATTGGCGGAATCACGAATGGGTGGGTATAACAGGGCGCATTGGCTTGCGCCTTGGAAGATCCGGCATGGCCAACTTGCGCGAAGTGCACGCGGCCCGTCCGCAGCCGGCCAAACGGACAGGAGATCGGGGAAGGGCTCCTGCCGCGGTGCTGCCTCCGTCCCCGCGGTACTGATGAAGGTAGTGCAGATGCGAACCGCCTCCCGCCATTCTGTCAGCGTCATCTTCCAGGCCGGCAAGCTCGGTCACCTGCCATATCTCCTGGATGAGATTGCGTGGGCACGGGAGCTGGCCCAGGGGGACCAGGCGGTTGATCGCGTTTATGGAGTGAGCGGCGGGGCGTTGACGGCGTTGGCGTTTGCTCTGCAACGGTCCGCGGCCCTTGAGCCGGCCCGCTTCGCCGGCGCGGCGTCGGCCCTGGATGAGTTGGCTGCCTTTCTGCGCCGCGCACGCAATCGCGACATTCGCCGCCTCAATCTCAACCCGGTCTACGGTCCGTTCAACCTGAAACCCTTGCGAGGCTGGGTGACACGCTGGTTGGCCACTTGCGGCGGAGGCAGCAGGCTGGGCTTGGGTGAATTGCCAATCCGCCTGTACTTGTGTGCAGCCGACCGGGATGCCACCTTCACCCTGTTTGGTCCGACTGACGAAGCCCTGCAGTTCGAGTATGGGTGGACACGGGTCGGCCCTCCACGCGATGCGCCGGCGGTGGATGCGCTGATTGCATCCCTGAGCACCTGCCTGTCGACCGAGCCTGCGCTTGTCCAGGGCGAGTGGTTTCGCGATTGCCGCCCCGCGGTGGCCGATGCGCGAGCCATCATCGCCGATCTGGAGGCTGCCTCGCCTCGCGCGATCCTGTGCCGCGTGCCGCACACCCCGCAGCCGGCCTGGCAACTCAACTGGATTACCTCTTCCTTCATCATGCACCGCCATCACGAGCGCAATCAAGCGCTGTTAGCCCGCTACTTCACCGACCTCGTGGTGCGGAACCGTGCGTTGCAGGCAATGCGCGTCACCCTATTGAAAGGCAAGCCCGCCCCCAAAACAAGAGCCACAACCCTACCTGCGGTTGTTCATCATGTTGACCTTCCCTATGTTGGCAGCACGGAAGCCTTCACCAACATGCGCCAGTCGGTGGCCCAGAAGGCAGCCCTGATGGCGCGATTCCGAGACATGCTGAATGGGCAACTTGACACGTTTCCATTCGACCGTCCGTCGAATGTGATCTACGGAGCGGGTGGCTTTTCGGGGATCCTGGCGGGTCTCGTCACAACACGGCTGGTGGAGGCCGGTTTCGCGCGGGAGGGCGGGGAGATACGCCAGATCTACGGCGTGTCCGCCGGCGTGCTCAACGGTTTCTTTCATGCCGTGCAGGTGGCCGCCCAGCACCACCCCGATCTCTATACACCAGCCGCCCGTTCTGCCCTGGGCGATTTGGAGAGCTTTTTCGCCACGATTACCCCGCGCAAGGTGGCGCGCGTCAATCGCAACCCGCGTGACTTCTGGAAGGGATGGGCGAGCCTCGGGCCGCTTGAGGCTTTCCTTGTCGAGCGTCTGGCTGCGTATACGGGTTCTCACAACGCGGCCCAGATTACGTTCGACGATATCGGCTTGCCGCTCACCGTGGCCGCGGCGCGCCTCGACGGCTTTACCGATTTCCTTGGCATGACGCAGACGGAACGCCGGCTGCGTCTGGACGGCCTCGAGCTGCCGGTTCGCAAGGCGCCCGTGGTGCGGGCCATCATCGCCGGATGGAGCATGAACACCTACATCCTGCCGACGGTGCTGGAGGAGCAAGCCTACCGCGACGGGGGCGGCTCGTTCTACGATCCGGGTCT
>MGOA01000062.1:0-10405 GCA_001796965.1 Chloroflexi bacterium RBG_16_64_43 | reverse complement strand
AACATCCATCTCGACGAGCCGGATGGACATTCGTACAACCTCCCGCCGCGGCCGACGCTGCTGCGGTTGCTGTTCGACACGCACAACTACACCTTCCCCGAAGAGCGCCGCCGCATGCGCCGCATCACCGACTTGCTCTATGCGCACTACCGTCTTCGAGGTGAACTCACATACCGCTTGGGGCGACGTGCGGCGGCGCGCCGTGCAATCCCGCCTGACTTTCGTCAACGCTGGGATCTCGCGTCGGAATAGCGCGACCTGCCTCAGTCAGGACCTCGACGGGCAAGGCGCGAAGCATCTGGTCTTGCGGCGAAAAGCAATGAGCGGAAAGCAGAATTGGTCGTGACATCTTCGGGGTGGGGCGACACATGGCGGCGGAGCAGGACCGGCCCGGATGAGTGAATGGGCCGCGTGGTCCCGCACGAGGGAGAATGTCGTCCTCGCACCGCGCGGGGACGACGCGTTTCTCGCATGACTTCCTGCTCTTGGAGGTAGGAGCCGACCGCTGTAGCCGGCGGGAGTGACTCACGCGAAGCCGCATGTCGCCACGAGTGGGTGTCGTCAGGGGGCTGGATGATCGGGAGCGGCCGCCCTCACAGCAAGCCGGCTTCGGCCTGCTCGAGGAGAACAGGCCAGAGCGCATCCGGCCGGTCTGGCAGGAGTTCCAACCGGGTCAGCGCGTTCCTCAAGGAGTCGAGCGTGGCCACGCGCCCTTCCGCCTGCGCTTTGCTGCCTCGGTCGAGATAGACGATCCAATGCTCGACCGCCCTGCGGAATGAAGTGGGGTCGGGTGCGGCGAACCATACGTGTCCATCACCGGGGTGCGCGTAGCGCACAACGCCTTCGGCGTCGAGGAAGAAATCGCCCTCGCGGCTGCCATCCAGTTCCTCGTACGCGATGCGCGGGTGTTCTGACGCATCGCACAAGATGATTCTCATCCGACAGCCTTCCTCCTCTTCAGATCGCACCGCGGATTATCACGGGAGAAAGCCAACCTGTGAAGGGCTGCGGCTGAATGCACCGGGTCCGCTGCGGGTGTTCCGTCCATGAGAGCGTTGGTTGTTGGTGCGGGCGCAGCGGTGGGCCAAACCAGGTTCGCTGGCAGGGCCTGCGCGACACGCTCGCAGCCTGGCGGCTCACGCTGCCGGTGTCGGCAGTGCTGGCCGCCCTGGCTTGCGCATTGCTGCGGCGCCAGACGTGACCCCGCCTCAGCCTTTGCGGCGGGGTGTCGCCTTCCGTTTCGCGCGGCGGCCAGTCGTACCTTTGGTCCCCCGCCTTGAGGAAACATTGGTGCTCACGCGACGGCTCGAGGCGCGGGTGGGCGGCGCTGGCCGCTTGCGGGTTGCCTTCGTCGGCGTTTTCGATGGGGCCGCCTGTGCTCGCACTTTTCGCGGCGCAGGAGGTGCGGGTTCAACGGGTTGGGGCGCAACCGGCGCAGACGCCGGCTGCTCAGCGCGCGTCGGAGGCTGCGCTCGTTCAGGCAGGCGACGCAATTCGCCCACCGCCAGGGTCCACCACGATGACTTGAGGACTTCGATCGGCGAGCTCGCGACGAGGATGGGCGCGCTCAGCACGAGCCCAAGGACCGGCAGGCCGGCGAGGGCACCGATGATCCATGGTAGTGCACCCTTGAGGAGGAGAGCCAGCCCACCGCCCACTGCAAGTGCCGATGCCCCTCCAGCGATAAGTCCGAGCGGTAGAAGGGCCAGGACAAGTGGCGCGAGGAGGAGCACCAGCGGCACCATGGCCACCATCCACGCCAGGCGCATACCGGCCCACACGAGCCACACCCGCAACGCTTGCCCGAGATGGGACCGAACGAGCCTGATGGCGGTGCGTAGGCTGGCGCCCACGCCCAGCCCCTCCGCCGCGCACTGCCGCCGCGCAACGGGCAACACAAGTGAAACGGCCAGCAGTATTGCAACCGTTGCCGCCGCGTCCAGGATCAGCAGACCGCTGGCCAAGGCCGTCCCGAGCGCTCCCGCCAGGATGTTGCCGGTGGCCCACAGCAGGAAGGGCGAAAGGGCCAGCGCGAAGCACAGCAGCATGAGGGCCAACCCAACAAGGTAGACAAGACAATCGATGAGCAGCAGGCGCCAGGCGGATCGGGACCACCCGAGACGCAAGCCCTGCCGCGTGCTTCGCAGAACCCCATCCTGTTCGGTTTGCGCCACCATGCGAATGAGCCCGGCCTCCGCCACGTAGCGCGTGGTGACCAGGACCAACGCAGCCAGGGCGAGCAGTACCAACCCGCTGAGCGCGACCGTGCGTACCCTTCGGGGATGATTCCGCCGAGGGCCGTCTCGAGACCGGTCAGCCCTCCGCTGCCAATATGGATGTCGATTGCCGCAGGGCGGGTGAGGTCGATGCTTACCCCCTCGCCGGGGAAGTTGAGAGTGAGGGCGGGGGTGAGGCGCAGCGTGTTGTGCGCGGCCACCTCTCGTCCTCGCCACACGTAGCTGGCGAAGAGTCCGTTCCCCGTGGTGAGCGCCAAGAGCGCTCCGAAGAGCCACGTTGCCCGGTACGACCAAGTGAGCTTCCAGGCCCGCTTGAAGAGGGTGGTGATTTGCATGGCCCCCGTCCTTTCATTGTGCCAGGACGAGCCCCGCGCGAGGCCGCGCCGGAAGTCGTCCTCCCCGCGCTTCGCGTTACATCACACGGGCGGGAAGGTGGTGCATCTCCATAGCGCCCGGAGCACGGTTGCCCGCCTGTCTTACGGTATTAGGCGGGCGAAGTCGCCGGGGCCGATCTCAATCGCTGCCGGTGAAGGGAATAGAAGGCTGCGGTGGCCAGCAGGCCGATCACGATTGCCGCGTACCACACCCAGTTCGGGTTGAGGTTGTCGAACACTAAGCCGGCCAGGAAGGGCCCCGCAGCATAAGGGATAGACCACGAGAAGCCGTAGACTGCCATATAGCGGCCCCGCATGTCGGCGGGCGACATTTGCGCCACCAAGGCCTGCGCGACCGGCGACACAATCATCTCGCCGATGGTGATGATGACCATCGCCACGACAAATAGGCCAAAACCGCTCACCACACCGTACATCCCGAAGCCAAGGGTGTACAACGCCGTGCCAATGGTCATCATCCACATGGGCGCCAGCTTTTCGATGCGCCGTGTGATCGGGAATTGCAAGACCACGACCATGGCCGCGTTCAAGCTGAGCAGGAACCCGTACCCAGCTTCGGGTATCGCATGCACGTCGCGCAAGTAGACGCCGAGGGTGGTGTTCATGTTCATGTAGACGAAAACGCTAAGCATCGAGGCCGCCAAGAAGAACATGTAAACACCGTCGCGCAGCACGCGGAAGTAGCCGGCGAAAGTTGTGCCCACGCTCTCGGGTTTTTCGCCGGGCTCTGGCGCCGGTTTGGTCTCGGGCATGGCTACCCACACGATGATGGCCGTGATGAAGCTGATGACGGCATCGGCGATGAAAAGTATGAGGTACGAGCGAGTGGCCAGGAACCCGCCGATGGCGGGACCAATGGCGACGGAGAGGTTGAAGGCCACCCGGATGATTCCGTAGCCCTGGGCACGTTTCATCTCGGGCAGCAGGTCTGCGACCATTGCCTGCCGTGCGGGTCCGCCCGAGTCGGTGAAGATGCCGGTCAGCAGCGCAAGCAGATAGAAGGCCTCGATCGTGCCGACGAATCCCATGATCAAGCTGCTGACCGAAGTAGCCAACAGGCTGAAGATGAGCATTCCCTTGCGCCCGATCCGATCGGTCAGGGCCCCGCCGAGGGCTGAGCCGACGAAACTCGAGATGGAGAACATCGCAAACAGGATGCCCACCTCGGTCATGCCGACGTTGAAGCGGCGGGTGATATACAGGGAGAAGAAGGGAAACAGCAGCGCGCCGCCCAGGTGATCGATGAACGTGGCAATGACCAGCGTCCAAAACGGACGCGGGTATTCGCTAATCATGCCCGCCAGGCGCTGATACTGCCCGCGAATGAAGAGCCGTGGACCTCTCATGATTCCGACTTCCCCTCAGAGCCTGCTGTGTCAAGCCCGTGGCGCGACCTCGCGGCGAGGTCTCCTTCGTGCGCCGCGGTATCGGCATCTACTTGCGCGAGCGGGGTACCGCCGAGCCGGGGCGGAGACCATCGTAACATCTGCCGCCCGGTCGGCCCTCATGCAATTGGATGAGACCGCCGGATATCCCCCTTGGGGTCTGGGCTTTGTGTAGTCTCTGGGACTCCTCGGGGGGGCAAGGGACTCCCAGGGAGTGACGGGTCCTCGCCGTCCGGGATCTATCGGGAGGGCGGCAGGCGGGCAAGCATCGGCCGCAGGACCGGGGCGCGACGGGCCAGTCCCGATCAGAGTAGCGGCAATGACTTAAGGGCCTCCGGGACCCAAAAGGTGCCCACCCCATAGATCGAGAGGGCCAGCGAGAACAGGAAGCACCCGACGCCCGCAACGATCAGCGCGCGGTCGCGCGGGCGGTAGTGCAGTTCCTCCAGCCAGGTCCGCGGCTGGATGCCGAAAGCACGGAGATCCATCGCATCGATGATGTCCTCGCTGCCGGCGATGGCCTGGATGGTGACGGGCACGATCAGCGGCGCCAGTTTCCGCACTTGGGCCAGCAACCCGCCGCGCAGCTTTTCGATTTCGTATCCGCGCGCGCGTTGGGCGTCCATGGTGATCTGAAAGTCGCGCGCGTAGGTCGGGACGAAGCGCATGGTGAGATCCATGGCATAGGCGATCTTATCCGGCAGCCCCAGCCCGCGGAAGGTGACGCCGTACTGGGCTGGGTTGAAGGAATAGGGAATGAGAATGGTCATACTGGCCAGGCTAAACACGCGCACCAGCATGCTAAGCGCGTAGAAGATCCGTTCCACCGTGATGTGCAGCACCGGCCGCCAACCGAAGAGCGTGAAGGAGGCCTGCACATTGCGAATGACGTGTTCCTCGGTGTAGAACTCCATCCCGCCCCGGCCGGTAAGGAAGGTGAAGAGCGAGAAGTAGATGATGAATCCGCCGATGAAGAGCCACGCCCGGCGCGTTTCGCGCCAGGTGAGTCCGGAACTGATGACAATCCCCAGCGAGAGGCCAAACAAGATGGCCAGGATGCGCACATCCCAGAAGGAGATGGTCACGCCCATGAAGCACAGGTAGAAGATGATCCACGCGCGCGGGTCGAAGCTCTGCACGAGCGACCGCCGCTTGCGGTAACGCCACGTAACCAGCATTAAGCATGCCTGCCCGCCATGGCCCCGGGGGCGTGTTCGCCTCCAGGGCCATGGACTGAGTGCGAACCTAGCGGCCCGTCTGCCGTTGAAGCCCCTTGTATGCAATGACCAGGATCGGGACCAGGATCGCGGCGAAGATCAAGTTCGGGCCGGCCGAGGGCAGGAACTCGCCCACGATGGCGACCGGCAGTGGATAGCCGTTGATCCAGATATCGGAGAGGGCGGCAAATCCGAGGCCGATCAGGTTGCCCAGCATGCCCCAGGTGACGGCGGCCGCCACGTCGATGTTCTTGCCGAAGGCGAAGCGCACGATCAATACCAGGACAAACCCGACCACGATCGAGAGCCCGACCAGCAGCGAGACCGGCTGGTCACCGAAGATGTTATTGGCCGGATCGTAGAAGAGCGTGTTCGGCACAGTGCGGAACAGGAAGAAGAACAGCGTACCAATCGCGGCCAGGATCGCGCCGACGATCAGCACCGTATCCAGGCTCTTCTTCTTATCGGCGAAGAGCATGGGGATGCCGGCAATCAGGCCGATCAGCCCGTTGCCCACGCTCCACTGCGGGTACAGGCCGAAGCCGGTCAGCGCGTCGCCGACCATGTTGCCCACCGCACCGGTGAAGAAGCCGACCACCGGGCCGAAGGCGAAACCGAAGAACATCGGGATGCAGATGGCCGGGCGCAGCGCCACCTGGCTGACCGAGGGCACGACGAACACTGTGCCGTTGAACAGGTAGGAGAACACGGCGTAGAGCGCGGCGCCGATGGCCATGTAGACCACCTCGCGCGTACCCACGACCCACGCTTTGTTTTCCTTGGTGAAGGCGTAAACGAGGAAGGCGGCCACCAACCCGATGCCGACGAAGGCGAAGCGCAGCAGCGGCCGTTCGCCGGTCTGCAGACGCTCCACCCCAAGCATGTTGCCACCCACGTACACCAATCCGAGGAAGAACGCGAAGACGATGATGAGTGTGAGAATGACCCCGAGCATCTTGCGATCCATGGTGACTTCTCCTTTGGTCCGAGTCAGACGCGGGCCAGAGCTTCGGCCCGCACGAATCTGCCTGTCCGCGGCAGACGCTCCAAGTTCGCGTGCAGTAACGAAGTCGGAACCAGACGACAGCGGGTGAGCAGCCCGGTATCGGCTAGGACCTCCTCCGGCGGGCCGTCGGCCGCGATCCGGCCCTGGCTCACAAGCAAGACGCGGGTGGCGTAGACCACAGCCAGATCCACGTCGTGGGTGATGAACAACACCGCTTCAAAACCGGGCATGGCCAGGATTGAATCCATGAAGCTCATATAGTTGCGGAAATCCTGCCCGGCCGTTGGTTCATCCATCACCAGGATGCGTGAGCGCATGGCCAGGATGGCGGCGATGCTGACGCGCTTTTGTTGGCCGAACGAGAGCGCCAGCGGCGGATCAGCCTCGAGGCCCGTCAGGTTGACGATCTTCAACGCCTCCTGCACCTCCTGCTGAATGAGATCGGGCGTGTGGCCCAGGTTGGTGGGCCCGAAAGCCAATTCCTCGCGCACGGTCGGCGCGAAGAGCATATGGCTCGGGCTTTGGAAGACGTAGCCCAATGTGGATGCCACCTGGGCCACGCTCAGCTCGTGCGTATCGCGTCCCTGCACCAAGACGCGTCCGGCGGTGGGCTTGAGCAGCCCGATGGCGTGCTTGACGAGTGTCGTCTTGCCGGCGCCATTCGGACCCAGCACGGCTATGACTTCGCCCGGGCGGATCTCCAGGTTGATGTCGTGAAGCACCGAGTCGGCGGCGTCATAGCCGAAGCGCACGCCTTCAAACTGGACCAGCGGCGGGCGGGCCAGCCCAAGTGAGCGGCGGATGGCCGGCGAGGGGAATTGCGCCTGCGGCTCTTGCGCCGCGCGGGCGATGACCATCTCGGCCGGCAACTTGACCTCGCGATAGTCGACCGCGTGCTCGAGGCCGGCCACTGGCCCCTGGTAACGCACCCGGCCCTCGGACATGAACATCACTTGGTCGGGGTGAATGCGCAAGACGTCTTCGACTCGGTGCTCGATCATCAGGACCGACATGCCCTCATCGATCAGGCGGCGTACCAGCGCCAGGGCTTCTTGAGCGCTGGCCGGGTCGAGGCTGGCGAGGGGCTCATCCAGGATGAGCAGGCTGGGGCGCATGGCCAACACCCCGGCCAGCGCCACCTTCTGCTTCTCGCCGCCGGAGAGGTTGTGCGTCTCGCGGTCGCGCAGTGCGCTGATTCCCAGGTGTTCCACCGCCCGGTCGACGCGCTCGAGAATCTCCACCCGTGGCAGGCCGAGGTTTTCAAGCCCGAAGGCAACTTCATTGAGCACGCGCGTGCCAAGAATCTGGCGTTCAGGATCCTGCAGCACGGTCCCGACCAACTGCGAGATGCGAGCCAGCGGCCAGCCAGCGGCGTTCTGACCGTGCAGAAGGATCCGGCCGGAGAGCTCGCCTTTGTACGAGCGCGGGATGAGCCCATTGATGCAGCGGGCGAGGGTGGTCTTACCGCACCCGCTAGAGCCCGCCAGCAGCAACAAGTGCCCCGCGGGTAGCTCAAAGGATATTGAGGAAATTGAAGGGCTGCCCCGATCGCGGTAGCGAAAGGTAAGATCCTCGACAACTAGAGGCGGAGGGGGGTTCACGCAGGGTTTCCTTGGCGGCCCGGCATCACAGAATGCTTAACCCCTGCCGCGGAAGCAGGTCACGCCATGGGTCATCTTGGCCGTTCCAGCCGTGGTTTCTACCATGACTTTGTCGCCTGCCGTCGCACGCGGTTCTCACCGGCCGCGAGTCAGACCGCGGCAATCAACCTCCCGCGCGATCCGCCATGCCGGCCGATCTAAATGAGATGCAGACGCACAACGACTAGCTCTGCTGCCGCCTTCTGCAGGGCGTCGGCGGATGGCTTGCCGTCAGCCAAGCGGACCCCGAAGTACTTGGCGTGCCCCGGTCGCAATTCAAAGAGGTGCGCAAGGCCTGCGCGCACTGCCTCTGGGCTCTCGAGCACTTCCCCGCGCGCGTCTAGGTCCTTGCCGGCCAGGCGAAGGCCGGCGCGTTCCCCGCCTCGCAGGTTGCGCCACCAGGTTCGTGTGCGCAGGCTCACCACCATGACCGTCCGGCCCTCGCGCACCACATTGACCGGTGTGGCGAGGGGCCTGCCGCTGCGGCGCCCGCGCAGCGAGACGACCGCGAACGAATCGCCCAGCAGCGGGTGAAGAGGTGAGCGGACGATGGCTGAGACGACGGAATTCTCGAAGCGACAAGGCACGAATGCCTCCGTGAGGTAGCGTGGGCACTTGAGGCTGAAACGGGCAGCGCGAGCTACCAGACTCTCGGGAGCAGTCGATATTGTACGCGTTGCTGATACTCGGAGTATCCTGCAAGCCCTTCGGCCAGATAGCGGTCTTCGAGGGAGGTGCGGACGACATAGAGCACACCGGCCAGGGCGGCGGGGATGAGCGCCCACAGCGAGTCGAGCAGAATGGGCATGGCCAGCGTGAACAGGATCGCGCCAAGGTAGCCCGGGTGTCGAACCCAGCGGTAAGGGCCGTCGCTCACCACATGCTGTCCGCGCTCTTGCTGCAGCCGAACGGTCGCGGAGAAGAATGCATTGGCGCCCATGGCCCACACGGTGATGGCAAACCCGGCCGCAGTCACCACGGCCGCGATCACCTGGATCCAATTGGGGATGGTGGGCAGCCATCGCCCGCGTTCGTTGAGCCCGGCAACGATCCAGCAGGCCATCGGGAGAAGGCTCGCGGCGAGCGGCATGATGACCTTATCCCAACGGACGGTGCCGGGTTGCATGCGCGTACGGTCCAGCAACAGCTGCGGACTGCGCGGCAGGACGACTAGCGCCGTGGCTACGTCGAAGGAGAGATAGATGCCGATGAAGACCCACGCGGCCGTCCAATCCCACCGTCCGGCCGAGAGCAGCAGGATGAGTGCAACCACCGCCTTGGCCACAAGGCCCTTGACTGCCCACGCACGCAGCCCCCGCAAACCAAGCTTCGTTTCGTTGGAGTCGGTCATCGCCATCATCCCTCTGGACGTTCATATGAAGTTATGTGCGGGCGCCGGACAGCATGATGTGGCCAACGCCGTGCCCCAACGTGGTCACACCACTCGAGGCACCCAAGCTGCGGAAGGGCATTGTCATCCGACCGCGCCTCATGCAATTCCCGGGCGCCCGCGGACATTGTAAACGCGACGTCCACCCGCGGCCAGTCCGGTTTTGGCCTGCCGTGGAGGCCTCACCCAACACTAGTGACCGCCTTGCAGGCGGGCATGGGAAAACGCGCCAGCCCGTCACTCGTGGTCAGCATACCTGGCCTATCCCGGGAGCGGAGTGCCGCCGGGTCGCAATGTTGGATCCGCGACCGAACCACACTATGGAGGTAGACTCACGGCGGCATACCACCCAAGCGGCAACTGCCGCGGATCGAACATTCATGCCCGTCGGGGAGGAGATCCAGCATGTCATCGTCGAAGTGGCGGATCATCGCAGTCCTTGTGGGGATCGCTGTCGTGATTGGCGCAGCCATCCAATTCGTCCCCACGCCAGTGAGCAGGGTCAACCCGCCAGTCCAGTCGGAGCCGCCGTGGGATAGCCCCGCAACGCGCGAGACGTTCTATCGCGCTTGCGGCGATTGCCACAGCAACCAGACCGCGTGGCCGTGGTACAGCCGGACCGCACCGATGTCGTGGCTCATCGCAGCGGACGTCGCCAAGGGGCGCGGGCGCTTGAATGTGTCGGAATGGAACGGCCGGCAGCGCTCGGCGGATGAGGCGGCCGAGGTGGTGCTCGAGGGCGAAATGCCGTTGCCCACCTATCTGATCATGCATCCGAATGCGCGCCTCTCGGAAGAGGAGCGCCAAGCTTTGGCGCTTGGGCTAGAGGCCTCCTTCGCAAGGTGACGTAGCGAGGAGACTACTCCTCGGTCGAGCCGGGCCGCGGCAGGTGCCGCCCGAAGCGGAGCGGTGCAGTCCCAACGGCTTCCTGTTTTGCATCGGCGCGGCGAGCGAACAGCCCGCCGCGCCGGCTGGTTTCGACCGCCAGCGCCATCGAGGGCGCGGTGTGCAGTCCCAGTGCGGCAAGTTGACGCCTCCCCACAACCCGACCTCCGCAAACTGAAATAGCGGCCATTGACCCGTTGCCACTGTTGAGGGAGGACAGGTTACATACGAGGCCTACCTCGATTCGACG
>MGOA01000061.1 GCA_001796965.1 Chloroflexi bacterium RBG_16_64_43 | reverse complement strand
TTCTTCCTCCTTGCGGCCGGCCCTGCGACGATTCGCTCACGGGGCTCGCAGCCGGCTGTGCCCACGCCTACCCCCGGCCCGCGCCGCCAGACCAAAATCCTCGTCTCGTATGTTCGCAACGACTGGTTGCTCAACCGCTGGTTGAACAACGAAGTGGTCTGCCGTTTGTCGGTTGACCACGAAGGCCTCCCGACCGGTACCGACATCTACACAGCCTGTGGCGAGGAGACCTTCATTACATGGAAGGCCAGTCAGACCTGCCCCGCCGCCGCGGAAGGGGAAGACTCGGCACTGTGCCCCGGGTTGTATCTGCAGTGGCAAGCCTCGACGCCCGACGAGCGCGAGGTGACTGTGGACCTGCCTGAACCCACGGTGTGGGTCAGCCTGGAGGGTTGCCCCTCCGGCCCGCCGGGCCTGGCCTGCGAGCAGGTGCCCAGCCTGCGCCTGACAGCGCAGGAGCCTTTGCCCAATGAATCCATCCTGAGCCTGCAAGGCAAGTACAACAACGTACCCTTCAGCTGCCAGGGCGACATGTGCGACTTGCCGATATCGCCTACCACCGAGCGCGGAGTGGCCGTCGAGTTCTGGGCCAACTCCTCCTATGGCGACAGCAGCGAAAAGTACAAAGCCCAGGTGCGCCTGATCTATTCGCCTGGGCACATCCCCGAAGCCGATACCTGGTTTGTGGACGTACTCAGCACCCAATGGAAGGGCGCGCCGCTGGCCAGTTGTTCGCAAGTCTGGGAGACCTTCCCACCGGTGGGCGGGCCGGCAGAATGGCTCACCTCTCCGCGGGATGCGGCTGCTCTGGCCTCCAGTGAACCGTATGCCTTCCTTGCGGGAGTGCTCATTCGCCAGGGGCTGGTGGAGGTGAGCGAATGCCCTTCCGGCGGGCTGCAGGCCGGGGGCGTCGCGGACACCTGCGGCCTGGAGAAGGCTAGGCCGTTGGTCGAGGAATGGCAGAACCGGTTCGACGAGGTCATTCTGCAAGCCGCCGAAACATCCGGCGTGCCGGCGATGCTGATGAAGAACTTGTTTGCCCGCGAGAGTCAATTCTGGCCGGGCATCTACCGCACGGCCGAAGAGGTGGGGCTCGGGCAGCTCACCGAGAACGGGGCCGACATCACCCTCTTGTGGAACGGCTCGTTCTATCGCCAGTTTTGCCCGCTGGTGCTGCAATCCAAGATCTGCGATCGCGGCTACGCCAACCTGGAAGCAGCCGAGCGCGCCACGTTACGCGGGGCGCTGGTAACCCAGACCAACGCGGAGTGCGCGACGTGCCCCATGGGGATTGATCTTTCGCAGGTGAACTTCAGCGTGGGGGTCTTCGCGGAAACGCTGATGGCAAGCTGCGAGCAGACGGACCGCATCGTGCGCAACACCACCCGCAGCCTGCCCTCGGTGGTTTCGACTTATGATGACCTGTGGCGCTTCACCCTGGTCAACTACAATGCCGGGCCGGGGTGCCTTGGCGAGGCCCTGCAAGAGACTTGGCGTCTTCGCAAACCCCTCGTTTGGACCTCGGTCATTCGCTATCTCGACCCGGCCTGTGAGGGCGCGGTCGATTATGTCGAAGACATCGCGCGCTGATCAGCCCCGAGCCGGCCGCTCGGCCAGCACCAGCATGCGCGGCGAGCCGTCCTCGAACGGCTCGCGCTGATATCCCCCATAGAGCCCCACCAAGCGCAATCCAGCCAGCTCAAGCAACGCGCGCATCTCACCCGGAAAGGTGTAGCGCAAAGTCATCGGGATGCGCGTCCGGCGCACTCGGCCCTCGCGGTCGATCTCATCGTAGACCCACATGATGTGGCCGAGCTGAGCCGTGCGATCGAGGCTGAGCATCGAGAACTCCATTACCTCTCGAGCGGATAATTCATCACGCACCGTTCGTTCGAGCACCAGGCCGCCCGGCGGAGCGGCGAACACCTCCGCGGCATTGGGTATATCGAGCGCATACCATCCGCCCGGCGCCAGGTGCTCGGCCACCCGAACCAGCGCCAGGAGCTGATCCTCGAAGGTGAGCAGGTGCGCGAAGGTGTTGAGCGGCATGATCGCCAGTGGGAACTGCTCCTCGAGCGCAAGCGCCCGCACATCCTGCTCGATCAGCGTCACGCGCTGACCCAGATCCGCACGCTGGGCCAGGCGCGCACGGGCCCGGGCGAGCATCGCCGGCGAGCAATCCACGCCCACAGCGCGCTGCCCTTCGCGTGCCAGTTGCAGCAGCACACGCCCGCTGCCGCAACCCAGCTCGAGCACCGGGCCGCCGCGCTTGGCCGCCAGCCCGAGCCAGAAGGGCAGGTCCTCGGTCAGGTCCGCATTGACCAGGTCGTAGAATGGCGCCATCAATTCGTAGTCGTCCATGGCTGGGTGCTCCGTCGTGTGTTGGGCAGTCTCACGAACTCGGATGACAACCGGCGGCAGTTCGCTGGCTTCGGCGAACATGGCCAGGCGCGCTCATGGATCGCCGTCTACCGCAAGGGCTCGCACAAATACGCCGCGGGCGTATGCGGCGTGTCCGTGCTCTGGGGATCGGATGCGGAGACGACAGCCAGGTTCATTTTGCTTGACGCCGGGGCGATGCGGGCATTATACTCGCCGCACTTCGGGGTGTAGCGCAGTTGGTAGCGCACCGCGTTTGGGACGCGGGGGTCGGCGGTTCAAGTCCGCCCACCCCGACAGCCTCTCGGCACGAACGATGGGGCCGAAACGAAGCGCATGCGGGCGTCGCCAAGTGGCAAGGCATCAGCCTTCCAAGCTGACACCGCGGGTTCGAATCCCGTCGCCCGCTCCTCCTGGCGCCGCCGGTGGAGCAACCTCTCGAAAAGTACCTGCACCTGCATCACGCCGTGCCTCTCCTTCCGCGCTGGGCCCGTAGCTCAACGGCAGAGCAGCTCCCTCATAAGGAGTGGGTTGATGGTTCGATCCCATCCGGGCCCACTCTGCCATCGTACGGCACAGGAACGCGTTTCAACAACTTCGTCTATTCCTCCTTGCGCGCGACAGGCTCTACAAGCGCATCGATCCTCTTACCGCGAGGCATTACGCCTCCGGGTCCCGTCGCTCGAAGGCGCGCAGCCATCCCTCGATATCGTCGGCCTCGCTCGTCCGAACAATGACTTGACTCTCCTGGCCTGCCCCCCCAGGCGGCGGGCTCGCTGCGCGCATGGATCGCAGGAACTCATCGGCCGAGATAATCACCGCGCCGTGCTGCCTGGCCTGGGCCGCAACGCGGCGGTCGGAGGTCACCACCCGCCAGTTGCGAGGGTCCGGCAGTCTGCGCAGGTAGTCGAGCAACGCATCGTCGGCCGTGCGCGGGGATGGCACAAAGTGCACCTCGAGCGAGCCATGCCGCTGCGGGCGTGAGCCGGTTTGGCCGCGGTCGAAGAAGACGACCAGCTTGCGCCGCGAACGGCGAGCGTGGTCGGCCAGCAGCTTCAGTAAGTCACGCTCGTCGTCGGGGTCGGCCAGCGAAAGCCCGGGGTGCCGGCCGATGAGGTTGTGACCGTCAATGAGATAGGGCATGAGAGTGCCGGTAAGCCGTTCTCAGGGTGGAGGGCTGTATTGCGAGCCACCCGCCCGCATGCTAGACTACCTGCAGTGATCGCGGATGGGGGAGGGAGGGCCAATGTCTCGCCGCTGGCTATTCTACCTCGCGCTTAACGTCGTCGTCTCGGCTGCCACGGTCTTGCTGGTCCTGTACTTCATCGGCCGCGGACAGCCGCCAGCACTCATGCGCCCGACAATCACCCCGCTGCCGGCCACGCTCACGCCCACCCTGTTCGTTCCCCCCACCCCGACCCTACAGAGTTATCAGATTCGCCAGGGGGACACCCTGGGCGAGGTGGGGGCCATGTTCGGAGTGAGCGCCGAGGACTTGGCGCAGTTCAACCGCTTGGCCGACCCGAATTCGCTTGACGTGGGCCAGGTGCTGCTCATCCCTGCCCTGGCGGCAGGCAGTGTGCCGACCCCGGACACTCCTACGGTCACTCCCGCACCCGGCGAGGTCTACCCCTGGCCGCGCATCGAGATGATCTATAACCTGGGCGATGCCGAAAAGGAAACGCTCAAGGTGGTCAACCCCGGACCAACGATGCAACTGGAAGGATGGCGCCTGCGCGGCACCTCCGGGCGAGAGTTTGCCTTTCCGGCGGTGGAGTTGATCGCCGGCGGCGCGATCCTGGTTCACAGCGCGCCGGGGGTCAACACACCGGTCGATTTGTACTGGGGTCTCAGCGCGGCGGCCTGGCACCACGGCGAAGAGGTGATCCTGCTCGACGCCCAGGGTCTGGTGCGCTCAGCGGTCGTCCTTCCCTGAAGCTGGCACGCACTCGCCAGGCCCCTCTTGAAGTGTGTGTGGACCGACCCGTTGGCACTATGCAGCCGCCGTGCGTGAAGTTCTGCGCCTCGCATTGGCCGTGTCGGCGGCTCTCGCCGGCCGGGACCGCGTTCGCCATAATGCGCTGCACGAGATCCAGTCTGGCCAAGCGCTGATTGGCACATGCGGCTTGTGTGTAATCGCGATCGACGTGCAGCGTGCACCTCGCGAGTCAAAAGAAGAACTGCGCGCCAACTCTCGCGCCGCAGCGCTGCATCTTGCCGAATAGCGATGGCTCTGCTACACTTCACCCCCGGAGCCCAGTAATGAGCCAAGCCTTGTATCGCAAGTGGCGCCCGCAGACCTGGGGGGATGTCGTCGGTCAGGCCCACGTTGTGCAGACGCTGCGCAACGCATTGCATAGCGGCCGCGTCGCGCACGCCTACCTCTTCTCCGGCCCGCGCGGCACGGGCAAGACCACCACCGCCCGACTCTTGGCCAAGGCGGTCAATTGCACGGCTCCCGAAGTCGAACGCCCCTGCAATCAATGCGCCGCGTGCCTGGCGATCAACGAAGGGCGCTTCCTCGACTTAATTGAAATCGACGCCGCCTCCAACACCAGCGTGGAGGATGTGCGCGATCTGCGCGAGCGGGTCCCCTTCTCTCCCAGCGTCGGACGCTTCAAGGTCTACATCATCGATGAAGTGCACATGCTCTCGACGGCGGCCTTCAATGCGCTGCTCAAGACCTTGGAGGAGCCGCCGGCGCATGCGCTGTTCATCCTGGCGACGACCGAAGTCCACAAAGTGCCCGCCACGGTCGTCTCGCGCTGCCAGCGGCACGAGTTTCGCCGCCTGGGAGTGGACGAGATGGCGTCGTACCTGGCTCAACTTGCCCGCGACGAAAAGCTGCAGGCCGAACCTGAAGCCCTGGTGATGATCGCACGCCAGGCGACGGGCAGCATGCGCGACGCGGTCTCGCTGCTCGACCAGATGGCCTCTCTGAGTGAGATCATCACTCTGGCTGGCGTACTGGACGTGTTGGGCGCCGCCGGATCGGTACAAACGCAGGAATTCGTCGAGAGCCTGGCAGCACGCGATGTGGCGCGCGGTCTGGGGCTCATCCAGCGCGCGGTAGATGCGGGCGTGGAACCGCGCCAGTTTGCGCGCCAAGTGACCGACTATTTGCGCGGCGTGTTGCTGGCCAAGATGAACAACCGCACACTGATTGAAGCCACCGACGACGTGCGCGCCGCGATGGAACGCACGGCGGCCTTGCTCGACCTTGGGCGGCTGGTGCGCGCCTTGCGCGCATTTGGGTTGGCGGCCGAGGCGCGCAGCGGCTGGCGCCCGCAACTGGCGATTGAACTTGCATTGGTGGAGACGGTCGAGGACGCGCCGGCCGATCCGCCGGTGGGGACGCCGACTTCTTTGCGCGAATCGCCGCGCGCCTACGGCGTGCCGCCGGCCGCCTCGGGCGGGCGGGGGACGCCCGCCGCGCACAGCCTGCCCGTGCGGACGGGTGATGCTCCGGCCGCGATCGCGGTTCCGGATCCGCCCGCCGCGGGAGCACCCGCCGCGCCGGTTGTGGCGCGCGAGGCGCCCGGCGGCCTGACCCTGCGCCGGATCACAGAAGTGTGGGATCAGATCTTGGCCACGCTGCGGCAGCGCGATACGCGCGCGCACACTCTCTTCGCCCAGGCCCAACCCTACTCGCTCGACGGCGAGCTGCTGCATCTAGCCTTCTCGGCCGATTTGCCGCGCGAGAAGGCCGCCCGCCCCGAGACCGTGGCGCGCTTGCAGGGGGTGCTGGCCGAGGTGCTCGGTCAGACCGTCGGCATTCGCTGCGTGTTGGCCCATGCCGACCCCGGGCGCACCGGGTTGCGTGTGGTTGACGGCGGCATGGTGGACATCGCCACGCGCGAAATGGGCGCCCAGGCAATCGATCTACCTTGATCCTGCGAGCAATGCGCGAATGAGCAAAGGCCGCAAGTTCTCGATGCCCGCTCCGGCGGGCGGTATGATGCGTGAGTTTCAGCGACTCCAGGTGGAGCTCGATCGTGCGCGCGAAGCTCTGGCCGAAGAAACAGTCACCCTATCGGTCGGCGGCGGCGCGGTGACGATCGAGATGACCGGTACTCAGGTGTGCCGCGCGGTAAAGCTGGCGCCCGAGGTGCTGGCCTCGGCCGACGCGGACCTCCTGGCAGACATGCTCCTGGCGGCGTTCAACCAGGCGGTGGAAGCCTCCCAAGCCATGGCCGCGAAACGACTGGGCCCACTCACCGACGGGCTTTCGCGCGGGGCGGGCTGAACCCGCGGCAGACGCCAAGGATCTGTTCGCATGACCCTGCCTCGCTCGGTTGCGCGACTGAACGAAGAACTGATGCGCTTGCCGGGCATCGGCCCCAAGACGGCCGCCCGCCTGGCCTACTATCTGCTGCGCGCACCGGAGAACGAGGTGCGTGCCTTGGGCGAGGCATTGCTCGAATTGCGCAGCCAGACGCGCTTCTGCTCCGAATGCTTCACCATGACCGATGCCGACGTCGATCCATGCGCCATCTGCCGGGATGAGGCACGCGACCGCGGCGTGCTGTGCGTGGTCGAAGCCCCGCTCGACGTGGAGGCCATCGAGCGCACGCAGGAATACCGCGGGCGCTATCACGTGCTGCACGGCGCCATTTCGCCCGTGGAGGGTGTCGGGCCCGAGCACCTGCGCATCCGGGAGCTCCTGGAGCGCATCGATCGCGGCGGTGTGCAGGAAGTCATCTTCGCCACCAATGCCTCGCTCGAGGGGGAAGCCACCGCAATGTATTTGCGCCGGCAGTTGGAGGGCAAGGGCCTGCGCCTCACTCGCCTGGCGCGCGGCTTACCGGTCGGCGGCGATCTCGAATATGCCGACGAAACAACGCTGGCGCGAGCCATCGCCGGCCGGTCCGATATGTAGCCTGCTCCGCGAACGAGGGAGGAACTGCATGCGCACTCGATCTCTGCAATACGTCATGGCCGTGTGGGTCATTCTGGGGATGGCGTGCAATGCGTCGTTCATCAGCGGGTCGGGGGCAACCTCGGTCCCGGCCGAACCCCCCACCCGGGCGGCAACCGCCACCCCGGCCGTTCCACCCACCGACACGTCTACTCCGCTGCCCAGCGCTACGCCCCTGCCAACCGAGACACCCACCATCACCCCGACCCCCACGCCATCGATCGTCACGGTCACGCCGATTGACCAGGACGTCATCTGCCGCTTCGGCAACTCCGATCTCTATTCCACCGAAGGCGCGCTCAAGGCGGGCGTGGTGGCGCTGGTGCTCGGCACCGACGCCGCGGGCGGCTGGTGGTACATCGAGAACCCCTCGCGGGCGGGCCGCTACTGTTGGGTCTCCGCGGCGCTCACGCGTATGGAAGGGAACTCGCTCAGCGTGCCGATTCAGGACCCACCCGTTCCCTTTGTGGAGGGAGTCAGCGTGGGTATGGATCCGAAGAATGCCAGCATCGCTTGCGGCGCGTTTCCTTACACTTTCAGCGTGTCGTTCAAGATCACGGCCAATGGGCCGACCACTGTGACCTACGTGCGCAGCAAGAGCAACGGCTCGTCCGGGGGGCCTCAGACTGTGACGTTCACCAAGTCCGGTACCAAAGTCTTCGATGATTCATACGCAGTGGGGGGACCCGGCGACTACTGGTTC
>MGOA01000060.1:11062-14474 GCA_001796965.1 Chloroflexi bacterium RBG_16_64_43 | reverse complement strand
CGATCGTACCTCTCGTGCCCGGCGAGGTCGGTAACGGGGACCGTTTCGCGGGCGGCCTCACGGTATACCGCAGCAACCGTAGGCGGCCGCTAGAACTCGCCGTAGTTGACCGGCTGGCTCATGCGCACCTTCACCGCCAGCCGGCGGTGAACTTCGGGCCCGAGTTTCTCCCAGTACGCCTCACGCTGCGGCACACCGTAAACCCACTCCTCGAGCCACGCCTGAGTCGCCTTCTCATCTGCCGAGATCTTGTCCCACTGCAGGTAGAACTCATTATCGCGATCGTAATAGCCTTGGGTGTAGGAGGGATGAGCGCAGTGGGGCACGTGGCACACGGCGGTCACCACGAAGGAGGGGATGAGCGTTCGGTTGGGGTCGGAGCGGATGACCTCTTCGCCGACGATTTCCTCGGCGGTCACGATGACGCGCTTGGCGGCGAAGGCCGCCTCCTTCTGCTCGCCGACAATGCCCCAGATTTGGCAGTTGCCATCGGCGTCGGCACGCTGGACGTGGACCATGGCTACATCCGGATTAAGCGCCGGCACCGCGTTGAGCTCGAGCCCCGAGTAGGGGTCGGCCACCTTGCGGTAGTTGGGATTGACGCGAATAAGGTCCTCGGTGCCGAGCGGCATCATGGGCAGGAAAGGCAACCCGGAGGCGCCTGCTGTTAGCCGCGCGATCATTGCGAAGTGGGAGTACTCCTCGAATTCGAGGCGCCCGCTCTCGAGCTCGGTGCGCACGATGCGCAGCGAGCCGACCCCGGGATTGCCTGAGTAAGAGAAGATGAGCTTGCGGGCACAGCCGGCAGCCACCATCTGGTCGTAGATCAGGTCGGGCGTCGCGCGCGCCAACACCAGGTCGCGCTTCTTCTGACGAATGATCTCGTGCCCCGCGGCAAAGGGGATGAGGTGGGTGAACCCGGCGGCGTAGACCAGGTCGCCATCATGAACGTGATCGCGAATTGCCTGGGTCAGCGGGACGACTTTGCTCATGGGGCCTCGCGGCATCCGTGATTGCAAGATTAGGGGCTGGGCGTGCTTTTTAGGGAGCGGGTCGGTCCTTGTCATCGTGCCCGGCGCGCATGCGATTGTAGATCGAACGGGCCAGGCTGGGCGGCCGCTCGTCCTGCACGCCGCGCCGGCCGGAGCGCACGAGGCGCCAGCCGGCCCACGCCGCGAGTGCAGCCCCCAGCGCAATCCACAGCCACCCCGCCGGGGCTTTGCCCGCACGGCCGACGAGCGAATTCCACACGGGGACGGCGAACACCGCAAAGACCGCCGTCCCCACAATCAGCAAGAAGCAGCCGAACCGCTCGCGTAGCGTCATGGGAGATGCGCGCAGAGCGGCTCGCGCGTGGGCCGCTCTACGCCAAGGCTAGCGGCTGATCAAGGTGCGAATCTGTTCGTGCATATACAACGGCAAATAGTACAAGCCGCCGGCGTTCTTGCCACTCGAGCCGGAGCCCTTCCACCCGCCGAAGGGTTGGAACCCCGGCCAAGCGCCGGTAGTGGCGCCCTGCGGCCGATTGGCATAGCACACGCCGGCCTGGATCTTGTCGAAGTACCAGGCGGCTTCTCTCTTGCTGCCGTAGAAGCCGGCCGTCAGCCCGTAATTGACATCATTGGCCAGTCGCATCGCCTCTTCGAGCGAGTCGACCGCGTGGATCGTGGTGATGGGCAGGAACATCTCCTCCTGCCACAGCTTATGCTCCATCGGAAGATTGTCGACCAGCGTCGGGGCGCAGAAGTAGCCTTTGGCCAGCGCGCCCTCGGTGAGCACCTTGCCGCCGGTGAGGATGGTCCCGGCTCGGGCCAGCTCTTGGACGAATCCCTTGTAGCCTTCGTACCCGCTGCGGTTGACGACCGGCCCCATGTAGATTTCGCGGCGCGTCGGGTCGCCGACGCTGATCTTGCCGGTCAGGGCCAGCAACTTTTCGAGGAAGGCCTCTTTGACCGGCGCCTCCACGAAGACGCGCGAGCAGGCAGAGCATTTCTGTCCCTGCAAGCCGAACGCCGAGCGCATGATGCCGATGGCGGCGTCATCCAAGTTCGCATTGCGCGAGACGATGGCCGGGTTCTTGCCGCCCATCTCGAGGATCACCGGGCGCGGGAATTTGCCGCGGGTGAAGATAGAGTAGATGCGCATGCCGACGTCGAAGGAGCCGGTGAAGGTGATGCCGTCGATGCCCGGGTTGGTGATCAACTCTTCGCCCACGGTCGACCCCGAGCCGGTGATGTAGTTGAAGACTCCGGCCGGCAACCCCGCATCGCGGAAGCACTCGGCCAGCTTGCGCCCGGTCCAAGGGGTGTCGGAGGCGGGTTTGAAGACCACGCAGTTGCCGGTGACGAGCGCGGAGCCTGCCGGCCCACCCGAGAGGGCGCTGGGGAAGTTGAAGGGGCTGATGACCACCCACACGCCGTATGGGCGCAGCACCGATATGTTAGATGCCTTGAAACCCGCCAGCGGGTCGGTGCCCATGGGCTTCACGTAGCCGCGATTGGCTTCCATCTGATCGCAGGCGTAGTACAGCAGGTCGGCCGTTTCCTGCACATCCCCCAGCGCTTCCATGCGATTCTTGCCGACTTCCAACGAGACAACGGCCGCGATTTCGTAGACACGCTTTTCGATTAACCCCGCGGCTTTACGCACCAGGCGCACCCGTTCCTCCCAGCGCATGCCGCTCCAGCGCGGGAAGGCCGCCCGGGCGCCGGCAATGGCCTGACGCACGTCGCCCACCGACCCCTTCTGGAAGGTGCCCAACAGCCAGTCGCTGTTGATGGGCGAGTGGTCCTCAAGCTTCTCGGGGCTAAACCGTTCCTGCCCGTTGATATACATCGGGTGATCCTGGCCCAGGCCGGCCTTGACCTTGGCCAGCGCCGCGTCGAAGTTAGCGTGCAACTTCTCGGGCGGGTTGAACATGGTGGCGTAGGTCAACTTGAACGACGCCCGCGCCGCCTTCTTGCGCGCTGCCGGGCGGACAGGCCGGCGGACCTTCTTGATCGGTTTGCGGGATGCCATATGCACAACCTCCTTCATGAGATGGGGCACGTGCACATGCGTAACGATTATGGTTACGCGGGTTGAGTGTACGAAGCGGCAACTGCTCGCGATTACCGCAGCCAAGCTAGTATAGCGCGCGGGCTGGGAGAGGTCAAAAGCCTGATGTCTACGCGTCCGCAATCGAACGTCAGGTATCGGTCCAAGATGGGAGCCCTCTCCGGCCGGGCTGAGCGAATTCCGAGCAACTGGCTTTCGAGATAGACCGGGGTTCCTTAGAACCGGGACCTGTTTCCGCGTGAATCGACCGCAAGGCCGGCAAAGGGTGGGCGGCCTTCGCCCGATTCGACGAGCAGCTCCGGTTCGCCAACCTTCCAGAACTGCCCGTCTCCATCGCCGGCGCCCCACCTCCCAA
>MGOA01000060.1:0-10995 GCA_001796965.1 Chloroflexi bacterium RBG_16_64_43 | reverse complement strand
CCCGGCAACGGGCCGCGCCTGCAACCTTCGATCCTGCAACCGGAGTCAACGAATGAAAATCGCCGTCATTGGTGCCGGTGCTGGCGGGCTTGCCGCCGCTTACGATCTGGCTCGCGCCGGACACAGCGTGGATATCTTCGAGGCCGAGCCCGCCATCGGCGGGTTGGCGGCAGGTTTTCGAGATCCCGCCTGGTCGTGGAGCGTGGAGAAGTATTACCACCACTGGTTCGCTTCCGATCGGGCGATCCTGGGTCTCATTCGCGAACTAGGGTTGCAGGAGAAGGTCATCTTCAAGCGACCGGTCACGGCCGTGTATTACGACGGTAAGTTCTACGGGATGGACAGCATCCCAGCCTGGCTGACCTTCCCCGGGCTTTCGTTCCCCGATCGACTGCGCAACCTGCTGGTGGGCGGTTTTCTGCGGCTGAACCCGTGGTGGATGCCGCTGGAGCGCTTCACCGCCGAGGCGTGGATGAAGCGCTGGTTCGGGCCACGTGTTTTCAAGCGCCTGTGGCGGCCCCTCTTCGTCGGCAAGTTCGGCGAGAAGGACTACCCGCGCGTGACCATGGCCTGGTTCTGGGCGCGTTTGCACAGCCGCACTCCGCGTCTGGGCACCTTCGAGGGCGGGTTCCAATCCTTCCTCGAGATGCTGGCCGCGCGCGTGGAAGGACGGGGGGCCCGCATTCATCTGGGGACGCCCGTGCAGCGCATACGCAAGCAAGTGGATCGCGGCTACATGTTGGAGGTCGGGGGCCGGTCGCAGCCGTTTGATTCGGTGATTGCGACCACCTCGCCTCTGCTCTTCTCCAAGCTCGCCGCCGACTTGCCTCCCAATTACCTGGCCAAGCTGCTCTCAATGCGCAGCATGGGCGCCGTAGTGCTCATCCTCGCGCTGCGCCACCAGCTGGCCGAAAGCGGCATCTACTGGCACAGCCTGGTGAAAGAAGCCGGGTTCCCCTTCCTGGCTCTGGTGGAACACACCAATTACCTCTCGCCGGAGCACTTCGGAGGGCAGCACATCATCTATTGCGGCGACTATCTGCCGCCCGAACACGAGTACTTCCAAATGACCAAAGCGGATTTGCTGCAGCGATTCGCGCCGACGTTGCGACGTGTCAACCCGAAGTTCGAAGAGGCGTGGATCATCAACAGCTGGCTTTTTCGCACGCCGTACGCTCAGCCCGTGCCGGGTGTGGATCATTCCCAGAATGTGCCCGAGATTCGCACCCCGCTGCGCGGCCTGTATCTGGCCAGCATGAGCCAGGTCTACCCGTGGGACCGTGGAACGAACTACGCGGTGGAGATCGGGCGCAAGGCGGCGCGCGAGCTGCTCGAGGATTTCGAATGAAACTTCCGCCGCGCTGCACGAGTTGCGACGGCGCCGAAGCAGATATATGATAGAAGGGTAAACAGCGGAGCGTGCCGCCGCACGCCACGCTCCGTCTCGTTCACCTAAGTCCGACCGGCCCACCCGGGCCGACTACCCTGACAGGAGGAAATCACCATGTCGTCCCAGCCACCCAGCGAACCACGCCCCCACATGGAGAAGGCCGAGGAGAAGGAAGAGGAAAAGAGGCACGAGAAGGGCTCCGAAGAAAAGAATTGGGACGAGAAGTGGCGCCGCGACCCGCTTGGATCACTGTTTTGGGCGCTGATCCTGATCTGGGCCGGCGTCGCGCTGTTGCTCAACAACCTGGGGATGGTCCGAGTCCCGGGCCTGGAAGTGTGGGAATTGATCTTCCTCGGCGCGGGGGTGCTCATCCTTATCGAGGTTAGCGTGCGACTGCTCGTGCCCGCCTACCGCAAACCCGTGGGTGGCAGCCTGATCCTTGCCATCGTGTTCCTGAGCATCGGGCTGCAGGGGTTCGTCGCCGGCAACCTGATCTGGGCTGTAGCCCTGATCTTGATCGGCGTTTACGTGCTTTTGCGCGGGGTCATGCGGCGGCCATAGATAGGGCGCGCGCCTGCCGCCTCACAAGCGACCCAGGTTGAACGTAGCAAATTCCCCCCACGCGTATTGCAGGGGGGTCCACCAGCGGTCGCGGCCGATGCAGCGGAAGTACGGCGGCCGAAACGCGAGAATCATATCCCCGATCTTGTACCGGGCGAGGACGGGCGTCGAAACCACCAGACTCCCGATCTCGCCCGGACGCATCTCGTGCAGCAATTTCATCCCGCCCGGCGTCTGCACTTCGAACAGGAAGAGATCGTAATTCGGCGTCCAGGCGCGATTCTCGTCGAGCTGCTGTCCGAACATGCCTTCGGTGGCGCCATAGATCTCGCGGATGGTCACCGGCCCGTACAACGCGCGCAGCGAGGATTCATAGCGCGTGTTGATGCCGGGCACGCTGCCCAACGTCATCACCTGGGCCTTCCACATGTCCTTCGGATATCGCCCGTGAACGCGTTTGACGTAGCGGCCAAAGAGCTGCGTGGTCGGCGCCACACCGCCCACGAGGGTTACGTTCTGACCCTGGCAGCGCTGGTAGGCAAGTTCGAAGCGGGCATCCCAGTCGCGGCGGGTCTTGCCGCCGCCGAGCGCATCGATCTCCTCTTGCGCTGGCACCGATCGAACCGGGGTGAAGGCGGAGACATATTTGGTGTAGATCCCGGAGGAGTACCCGTATTCCACCTCCCGCTCACCCACCTTGACCGTGCCGACGACCGACGGGAAGTTGAGATTCAGATTGACGCCCTGGTACAAGTCAAAGCGCCCGGTGCTCAAGGTGTAGTTCATCATCGCCCGGCCGGCGCTGATGCGCATGCGCAAATCGGTGGGAGTCATCGGGACGAATTTCGATTCGCCTTCGGTCGTGCCGCGCGTGATCGCCCAACCCACCGGCTCCTCATCCAGCAGCAGGTTCGTTTCGCCGGCCATCACGCGTTGGATGAGCGGTTTGTAATTCTCATAGGTGCGGATGGGGAATGCTCGCCTGAATTCCGCGATCGAGGATACGTTCGCCGCGCCGCGTTGTGCACCGTCCGTCGTGCGGGTGTATGTTTCTACCAGGCGCTTCAACACTTCGGCCTGGGCTTTCGGCGGATCGGTCAGCGCATCGAACCAGGGCTGGAGGAGTGCAGCAACAAACTCCTTCGGATTCTCGGCAAGCATGGCGCCTCCCGGGCGGGTTGGATGGGCACTGAGTGTAGCATCGTTTAGAATCCGGGCACCTCTCGCGATCGGCCGGGGCAACCGGCAACAAGCACGCCACGGCAAGGAGGTGGCCAAATGCAAGATACGGGCAATGACACCGAACAGCGCGCGCGTTCAAGCCGCCGCTCGTGGTTCATCCTGACGGTGGGCATCGGGCTCATGGTTGTGGCCGTCGCGGGAATGATTCTGACCATCCGCGCCCGCAACTCCGGCATGCCGCAGGCCACCGTTGACCGCGACACGATCGACCTGGGGACCCACCCCTACGGTGAGCGCGTGACCGCCGCGTTCAAGCTGACCAACACCGGGGGCGGGAAGCTGGAATTCGCGGCAGCGCCGGATGTGGAAGTCGTGGAGGGGTGTTGACCGCCCACGCCGACCATCGGTGCGATGGTCCTCGGGCCAGGCAAGTCCACCACCCTCACCCTGGAGTTCACCATGCCGGAGGGGATGGGCGGCAAGCACAACTTCCTGGTGCACCTACCGACGAATGATCCCAAGCGGCCGGAGATGCGCCTGACGGTGCTCTCGGACTGGGTGCCATAGAATTCGGACAACGCACTCACGGCCGTCATGCCCGCGGGGTCCTGGCGGGCAGTCAGGTTCCCTCTGTTTCGGCCGCTGCGCTACCCAACGCGGTAGTACCAGCGCACACCAGATTCGATCCAAGCCGTGGGCAGAATCCCTTTCAACCTCAACGCCAGGCGCTCAAACGCAGGACCGATCACGTAGCGCCGTCTCGGGTGAGGGCTGCGCACGATCCGCTCGACCAGCATTCCAAAGCGGACCGGCTGCATCCCGGTGCGTTCATCGCGCTCAATCACATTGAGCGCGCGTGCAAAGCTGGACGTGTAAGCGGAAGAACCCCCTGCCCGACTTCCGCGCATACGGTGTTGTGTGAACCCGCTGCAGAAATCGCCCGGCGCAACGACCACAACACGTACCCCGAAGCGGCCCACCTCCATGCGCAGCGCCTGGCTCATCCCCTCCAGTGCCAGTTTGCTCGCCGTGTAGTGAGCCTGATAGGGAAGCGCGATGTGCGCCCCGATCGATGTCACGTTGACGATCAGCCCCCCCATCTGCCGGCGCATGACCGGAAGCACGGCACGGCAAAGACGCAACGCTCCGAAGTAGTTGGTCTCGAGTTGGCGACGTGCCTCCTCCAGCGTGAGATCCTCAATCGATCCGGCATAGCCGATGCCGGCATTATTGACGACTACATCGATGCGCCCTTCACGCGAGATGATTTCGTCGACACCCCGTGCGACGGAGCCGTCGTCGTCCACATCCATGACGAGGCCGGTAAAAGGTTCACCCGGGGCGAGCGTCCGGCTCCCCCCATACACGCGATGCCCTGCGGAGTGCAGCCGCCGAGCGGCCGCCAGGCCCAGGCCGGAGGAGCCCCCGGTGATGAGAACCACTTTGGATGTAAAGGAGGTCATGTGAGCCTCGCGGTCAGCCGGCGGTTGGGTGTAAAGATGCGCTGGGAGGATCCTAATCACGAAGGAGGAGCGGCAGGAAGAGACTCTCGTCAAACACGAGCGCCCTGTACATGGCGTCGAAGATGTGGGTGTTGTCAAAGCTCCCCGACAGCATGTGCGAGAACGGGCCGCCTGCGGTCACCGGAACATCCGCAGACGTGTGGCCGGTTGTCGTCCAGGTGACACAAAACTGCCCACCGTCCACGATGGCAAATGGCCCGTTGGGCGCGGCGCAGGCCGTCCCGGGGACGAGCGCCATGCCGCCGGTTTCATGGTCGGCGGTGACGATGACCAGGGTGTTGCCGGCCGAGGCCGCGAAATCTTTGCCAACTGCAACCGCCTCATCCAACCCAAGCGTATCGGCTATGGCGTCCGCACCATTGTTGGCGTGGGCCGCCTTGTCAATCCTTCCGCCCTCGACCATCAGGAAGAAACCCTGCGGGTCGCCGGAGAGCACATCGATTGCACGCCGGGTCATCGTGGCCAGATCGGGGCTGTAGGGGCGGCTCATCTCCTCGTCGGCAAACAGCCCGACCAGCCGCGTTGTGGTGGAGGCATCGATGGCTTCGAGCTCCAGCGCCGTGCACACGCGCGCGTAACCGGCGGACGCCGCCTCGGCCAGGAGATTGCGACTGTCGGCGCGGGTTCCATTGCCGAAGCACCCGGCCACCGAAATTGGCAAGAACTGGTTCTCGCCGCCGCCCATCAACACATCGACCCCCTCGTCAAACATCTGCCCGGCGATTTCGTCCATCAAATTGCGATCCTCCACATGCGCGGCAAATGCAGCGGGGGTCGCATGCCATACCTGCACCGTAGTCACCAGCCCGGCGGACTTGCTCTCGGTGCGTGCGTATTCGAGGATGGTCGTGAGCAACGAGTGATCTGGCGCGATGGCCAACCAGCCATTGTTGGTCCGTACTCCGGTGGCAAAGGCGGTTGCGCCTGCAGCCGAATCGGTGACTGCGTTGTCGGCCGAAGCGGTCCTCGACCAGCCGCTCACCGGGAGAGCGTCCATATTCAACTCGCCCGTCATGCCGACCTGAACCCACTGCGCGGCGGTGCGGTGGACCGCACCCATTCCATCCCCAATGAAGAGGATGATATTGCGCGGCACGGCCGGCCCAGGCGCAAGCCCTGGAGACGGGAAGGCCGACGCGAGGTCGGCACGCACTGTCGATGCCGACAGGAGCGCCGCGATCAGCAAAACGAAAAGCCCCAATGAAGGCATGGGCGAATTGGCGAAGCGACGCATTTGATCTCTCACCTGGGGGCTCATCGCGTAGAGGCTCGGCGGATCTCAACCGACACGTAAAGCCGAGTCCCAAGATGGCACACATCGCTGAAATCCGAATCCACTATGAGCCTCGAGACATCGACCACTTCTTCATGCTAATCCCGGCAGCTGGCGGAGTTGCCGCAAACCGTCATTGACCCGGCGTTCGTCCGGCAGGCCCTTGTCGGTCGGCAACTTGTCGTCCCTCCACAGGAGTGCACTTCGGTTGCGAAGCCTGTGATGCCCCGTGTTACCCCACTGCGCGGCCCATCCGGTCCAATCAGAGGTTGCGCCACGCTCTGCTGCACGGTCTGCCTCATGGTGGCTCACCTACCTGATAAAGCGTGATTTGCATGCCTTCAGGGTCTTGGAACCGCACGTTGTGATCGCCCCAGGGAGTGACAACCGGAGGGTGGACCAGCGTTGCCCCGTGTGCAAGCAACCGCTCCGTTGCGGCCTTCAAGTCAGGTACCTGTAGGGCGAAGCGGATCTGCCCGCTGATGCGGCGGCCGACCTCGATCTGGTCGATTGTCTGAGCCTGCGTTTCATCAAACACTTCGAGGGTCGCCTTGCCCATGTCGAGGACCAGCGCTCGACCTTGATCGTCGGGCCAGACCTGGGCAGGCTCGAGCCCAAGCCCATCAGAATAGAAACTCGCCAATCGCTCGTAGGCATCGGCTGTAAGGGCAACTCGCAACTCGAGAACTCGCGGGATTGGGTTCGGAGTAGACATAATAGCAATCGGGCCTTTCTTCGCTTCCTAGCCGGAATTGGCAGGCGGATTGGGCCGAGCGGCCTAACGGCGTCCCTGGCCTCCCGAAGGGCATCGGGACGATGTGCGGCCCGGGCAGGCGAGGCGAGGTGCGGCCCGCCTTGGGTGCTCGGGCCGAGGCGGGCAGCGAAATATTGTACGGCCAGGAGGTTCCGCTCGGGATCCTGGCGAGGCGCTGCTCAACTTTTCGGTATTGCGAGAGCGACCAGGGTAAGTGTCCTCGGCTGGATGTCGTCGCATAGCCCGCGAGCGCTGCTCAGAAAGGTCCGGAACTCAGGGTTCTCGCGCCATCGCTCGATTGCCTCCTTGCTGTCCCAAGGGCCGAAGGAGACGAAGCTCCTTGGGTTGGTCGTATCTTGGAGTAGGTGGCCGGATCCGACCCCAGGTTGGTTCTGGCCAGTCCACTGGGCGAAAGCATCCCAGGCCGATATGAACTCCGCTTCCTTGCCTGGCTTGACGAGCCATTGACCGCTGGTGAAGAGTTGGCCAATCTTGGGCATTCAGGGGCCTCCTGGTCCGGGGTGTGTAGCGGATGGTTCGCGTGGTATGTTCTTACACCTAGCCAACAGCTGCGACGTTGGACGCCTGACGCACTGACTCGGCGGCGGCGCGCTCCGATTTGCATGCCTTCAGGGTCTTGGAACCGCACGTTGTGATCGCCCCAGGGAGTGACAACCGGAGGGTGGACCAGCGTTGCCCCGTGTGCAAGCAACCGCTCCGTTGCGGCCTTCAAGTCAGGTACCTGTAGGGCGAAGCGGATCTGCCCGCTGATGCGGCGGCCGACCTCGATCTGGTCGATTGTCTGAGCCTGCGTTTCATCAAACACTTCGAGGGTCGCCTTGCCCATGTCGAGGACCAGCGCTCGACCTTGATCGTCGGGCCAGACCTGGGCAGGCTCGAGCCCAAGCCCATCAGAATAGAAACTCGCCAATCGCTCGTAGGCATCGGCTGTAAGGGCAACTCGCAACTCGAGAACTCGCGGGATTGGGTTCGGAGTAGACATAATAGCAATCGGGCCTTTCTTCGCTTCCTAGCCGGAATTGGCAGGCGGATTGGGCCGAGCGGCCTAACGGCGTCCCTGGCCTCCCGAAGGGTATCGGGACGATGTGCGGCCCGGGCAGGCGAGGCGAGGTGCGGCCCGCCTTGGGTGCTCGGGCCGAGGCGGGCAGCGAAATATTGTACGGCCAGGAGGTTCCGCTCGGGATCCTGGCGAGGCGCTGCTCAACTTTTCGGTATTGCGAGAGCGACCAGGGTAAGTGTCCTCGGCTGGATGTCGTCGCATAGCCCGCGAGCGCTGCTCAGAAAGGTCCGGAACTCAGGGTTCTCGCGCCATCGCTCGATTGCCTCCTTGCTGTCCCAAGGGCCGAAGGAGACGAAGCTCCTTGGGTTGGTCGTATCTTGGAGTAGGTGGCCGGATCCGACCCCAGGTTGGTTCTGGCCAGTCCACTGGGCGAAAGCATCCCAGGCCGATATGAACTCCGCTTCCTTGCCTGGCTTGACGAGCCATTGACCGCTGGTGAAGAGTTGGCCAATCTTGGGCATTCAGGGGCCTCCTGGTCCGGGGTGTGTAGCGGATGGTTCGCGTGGTATGTTCTTACACCTAGCCAACAGCTGCGACGTTGGACGCCTGACGCACTGACTCGGCGGCGGCGCGCTCCGCGATCCGAGTTCTTACTAGCTTCCGCACAAGTATGGCAGGTAAGGGCCTGTCCGCTTGAAAGCGGATGGTGCCCTTGCTGGTGTCGTAGGCCTTGAGTTCATTCTTGTGAGCTTCAACGGGAAACGCACCGGGGTAGAAGGCGCAGTGGTTCGCGGCCGCGCCAAAGGCCACTAGCATCCTGCCGCCGAGACGGAAGGCTGGGACCCGGTAGCTGATGCACTCTTCAGCCTTGGGCGCCGCGGACCTGATGGCCCTTCGAAGCTTCTCGAGCGCCGCTCGCTTCTCGCTGCTCAACGGTGCAAGGTACTCGTCGATGGTCTTTGGTTTACGCGACATGTCTTGTAATCCCTGAGAGGCAACGGCTGGTTCTCGATCGGCGCGTCCGCCCGCCAGCGAGGCTACATCCGCCGCTGGCTTAGAACGCGCCAACGTCGTGATCACATGGACCATAGCAAGTCCCGCGTCCCATCCCCGCGCAGAGGCACTCAGGTGCAGCCTGTGTTCGCCAGCGCTGGCTGGCGCATCCTCCATTACTGACGTTGCAGTGCGATTGGGCAGCCAACGTCACAGCCTAACGTTAGTGTCTCATTCTGGTTTGAGAGCGTCAGGGAGTATTCTACTTGCACAGACCTACCATCCCAGCGAGTGAGACTGAATGTCATTTGTGCCGTTGTGGAGGATAGCCTTGTGCCCGAACCACTTCCCTGATACCCGGGAGGCTCAACGTTTGGGCTGTATGTGTCGTTGTAGGTACCTGTCAAGCCATCCTCGGTCTGCACCAGGGAGATTGTGAGAGTGCTGCCGTCAAAGGGATCGATTCCTTCCCAATCGCCAGTGAATGGCGTTGACCCCGGCGCTTCCGTTCCCTGAGACACAGCGGGGCGGGCCGTTGGCAGCCCGGGACAGAGCGATTCGAATCCCGTGGCGCAGTACTCCACTTGCCCGTCGATCATCGTCATTAGGACGTTGATGTTGTTGATGTCGCCTGTCGCGCCGGACAACGGGCTGTCGGAGAGAATCACCATGTCAGCCAGCTTGCCGGGGGTCAGGCTGCCCAGAATGTCATCCTGGAAGTTCGCATACGCCGCATCGATCGTGAGACTGCGCAGGGCATCTTCGGCGGTGATCGTTTGGTCGAGCATCCATGCTTCGGGTTGCGCGCCGAGATTCCCCTCGCGCGCGACAGCTTGATAGATGAGCCGCATGGGAGAACCGAAGGGGGCGCCCGTCAGTTCATCCACATAGTAACTGGGCCATGCAGACCCGTTGGCTATGTTGATGTTGGCTTCGGTCAGACTGCGCCAGGGAAACGCCGAGCCTCGCGGCTCGCGCGCCATCAAGACGGCAAGGTCTTGACTGCCAACCAGCTGGCCAGGCGAATTGGTTTGAATGGACGGGATGAGTCCAAGATGTTGCACGCGCGTGATCTGTTCGGGAGTCAGGAAGAGAACATGTTCGAGTCGGCCGCGGCTGTCTATGACGTTCGGATCAATGGTCTCGATATGCTCAAAGGCATTTAAGATCATCTCCAATGAACGCGCACTGACGGTTTTGACGGCCAGTTGCCAGCCTTCTTGATGCAGCGTCAGCAGATAGGCATTCAGGTCATCCTGTTCCCAGAAGAGGATGGTTGCGTTGTCAAAGTCGGTGAATATTTTCAGCCCCGCGACGCGGACGCGTGGGCTGACCATCTGCCCCTGTGAGTAGCTCTGGTAGTAGGGAGCCATCAACCTGCCCTCGGGGCTGTTGTCCATGACAGGCAGGTAGGCATTCACCCGAAGTCGAAGCCGGCCTTCCTGATCGAGCGCGCGCAATTCGTCGAGCCGCTCCTGGTTGACATAAAGCTCATCCAGAGTCGTCCAGCCCTGCTCAATGGCGAGCTGGATCACTGGATCCGCTTCGGTGTAATTGCGCTTCCCTCGGTCACCAATCCGGTGCTGATGAGAGTCAATGAAGCCCGGCGCAATGGTGTAACCTTGTAGGTTCACGACTGCCGTGGAGGAGCCCGCTAGCGAGAGGATTTCGCTGTCGGATCCGACCGCCAGGATACTCCCCCCATCGATGGCGATTGCCTGCGCCTGGGGCTGGTTATCATCCATCGTAAGGATGAACCCATTGTGGAAGACTGTATCAGGCACATAGGCGGGACTCGTTGCTGTTTCGGTTGCGCTGGCCACAGGGGTGTTGGCGATTGTTGATGAGGATGGGGGCAAGACACACGCAGAGATGAAGACCACCAAGACCAGGGAAGCCGACCTGCTGTTACGAACGATTCTCATCATGACCTCGTGAGGTTTGCATCTATCTGAAGGGAGCACCGGGTCTATCACACGCACTCTCAACTTAACCTTCGATTGCACAAGGATTGCCGTTGCCTTCTTGTCGAAGGACCTCCCCGGCCCGCGGCCAGCCTGCCCCTTGACCCAGTGCGTCACAATACGCCGGAGCGACAAGTCGCGCGGGCAGGCAGCATGTTGTTGGGCAGCGGCAAGATCTGGCACTTGTCGGCGGCCACATGCCCGAAGGATTCACTGGGCCGCCGCAAAGATCTCGCCAGTCACAACCTCTGCACGTGGCGCAAACACGCGGAGGTTCGTCTCGAGATCAGACAGATGTATCTTGAGATCTGCGATGGGGATTCCCGCAGGCGCG
>MGOA01000059.1:5444-7701 GCA_001796965.1 Chloroflexi bacterium RBG_16_64_43 | reverse complement strand
ACGTGCAGGCTTCTGGCGAAGAGGGGAAGCACTACCCGGGGCGGTTGCGGACTAAGTCTATAGCATCGTGCTTAACGGCGCAATAGCGTGCGAGCCAACGCGCGAGGAAACTACCGCTAGTTGACCGAATTAGGGAATTTCAGGCCAATCGGTCGGTTCCCTGTTGACTCTGCGTATTCCGTCGTGCTAAACTGAAAGGGCCAACCAAACGGTCGGTAGGGAGAGGCCGATGCAGAGAGAAGAGATTCTCGCGGCCGCCGCGCAGATATTCCGCGAGAAGGGCTACCACGCCACCTCGATGCAGGACATCGCTGAGGCGGTCAACCTGCAAAAGGGCAGCCTCTACCACCACATACGCAGCAAAGAAGAAATCCTCGCCTCGCTTCTCGACCGCGCCTTGGATTTGCTCATCCTCAGCATGCAAGAAGTCATGGCCTCCCCGCTCTCGGTGGAGGAGAAACTGCGTTCCGCCATGCGCATGTACGCCGATAACATCGCCGTCCACAGCGATCTGGCGGCGGTGCTGCTGCTCGAGTATCGCAACCTTTCGCCGCGCCTTCGCGCGCGCCACATGGGACGCCGCGATCGGTTCGAGGCGTTGTGGCGTGAACTCCTCCGCCAGGGGATGCAACAGGGTGTCTTTCGCACCTCCGACGAAAAACTCGTGGCGCTGGCCATCCTGGGCGTACAAAACTGGATGCTCACGTGGTATCGCGCCGAGGGGCCGCTCTCGGCCGCCGAACTTTCCAACCGCTTTGCCGATCTCTTCCTGAATGGTCTGCTGACACATGGAGCCAGTCATTGAACGGTTCGACCCGGCCGAAGGGATCCGCCTGTATCGGTTTGGAGTCTGCGCCTTCCCCGGTCTCGAATCCAAAGTGCATCTCATCCTCGCACCACCGCTTTCGGTGCTGGTGGACACCGGTTCGGGATTCGGCGAAAGCGACGATGACCTGGAGGCGGGCTTGGAGCTCATCGCCTCGCAGTTCGGAGAGGCGAGCCGCCCGCACCAGCTCACGCATATTCTGGTCAGCCACGGACACATCGATCATTTTGGCGGGTTGTCGCACCTGAGGGAAAGATGCACGGCGCACGTCGTCCTGCACGAGCTCGATTTGCCGGTTGTGACTCGTTATGCCGAGCGCCTGGAAATCACCGCCGGGCGTCTGGAATCATTCCTGAGGCGGGCCGGGGCGAGCCAGGCCACGCGCAAGGGGCTGCTCGAGATGTACCGCATGACCAAGGGATTGGTCCGCGGTGCCGCGGTGGATACGGTAGTGGAGGGCGGCCATGGCGATCTCGGCCGGCTGCACCTCACGCATTACCCGGGCCACTGCCCGGGCCTGATGACCGTGCGCGTGGGCGACATATTGCTCACCTCCGACCTGGTCCTGCCGCGCACCTCACCTCACCAATCGCCGGAGGAGCTCGCGCCGTACACCGGGCTCGATCACTACCTCGCCTCCCTGCGCCGGCTGCGCCGCGAACCCGCGCCGCGCCTGGCCTTGGGCGGGCACGAGGAGCCGATGCCGGAGGTGCGCGCGCGGATCAGCCAGATCGAGCAACTGCATGCGCAGCGGCTGGCTCAAGTGGTCGCGTTCGTCGAACAGGAACGCACTCTGAACGAGATCTCATTCGAACTTTTCGGACCCGTGCAGGGCTACCACGTGCTGCTCGCATTGGAGGAGGCGGGAGCGCATACCGAGTTTCTGCTTCAGCGCGGATACGTTGACTTGGTGAATGCCGGCGCGCTGGGCGAGGGCATGAGTGCGGCGGCGCGCTACCGGCGTTCGCCCACGCGAAGGTGGAGCGGGCTTCCCCCTTCGCCCGAGCCGTAAACCGGCAGCCATCACCGGGCAGGCGTGACAAGGAGGCACTATGTACTCTTTCGAGCCGAGTGAAGAACAACGCATGCTCATCGACGCCATTCACAAGTTCGCCGCCAAGGATCTGCGCGAGGCGGCGCACGAGGCCGATGAGTCTGGCGCCTTCCCCGAGGCGCTGATTAGCAAAGGCTGGGAACTAGGTGTGGTGCAGGCCAGCATCCCCGAGAGCCTGGGCGGGTTCGGCGAACATTCCGCCGTGACGGGAGTGCTGGCGGGCGAGGAACTGGCCTGGGGCGACTTGGCCGGGGCGATGCACATCTTGGCGCCCGGGCTTCTCGCGTTCCCTGTACTCGCGGCCGGCACCGATGAACAGAAGCAGAAGATCCTGCCGCCGCTGCTCGAAGGCGCCTATCGCGCCGCGACCGCGGCCT
>MGOA01000059.1:0-5184 GCA_001796965.1 Chloroflexi bacterium RBG_16_64_43 | reverse complement strand
CTGCCGCGCGCCTGGGGGGCGATGCCGGATTCGACCCGCTGCTCTTGCTCAACGTCACCCGCGTCGCGCTGGCCGGCATGGCGATCGGCGTGAGCCGCGCGGCATTTGAGTATGCCCTCGCCTATGCCAAGGACCGCGTGCAGTTCGGCGTGCCGATTGCCACCAAGCAGGCCGTGGCCTTCATGCTGGCCGAGATGGCCACCGAGATTGAAGCCACCCGCTTGCTGGTCTGGGAGGCCGCCTGGACGCTGGACAAGGGCCTGGATGCGACGCACGCGGCCGCCCTGGCCAAGACTGCCGCCGACGATCTGACCATGATGGTCACCGACCGAGGCGTGCAGATCTTGGGCGGTCACGGCTACATCCGCGAACATCCGGTGGAGCTGTGGATGCGCAACGGTCGCGGCTTCCCGATGTTCACCGGGCTGGCGATGGTCTGAGAGCAGCTCAGCGCGCCTGCGCTGAAGGAGAGGATGCCATGATCGATTTCGAAATGCCTTCCCCGATCGCCAAGCAGCGAGTCATGCTGCAGACCGTGGCCGAGAACATGATGCGGCCGGTCTCGCGCCAGCTGGATGAGCACGAGCACGAGATCCCATGGGACTACATCAACTTCATGCACGGAGCAATGCGCGCCACCTCGGCCGGGTCGCTGGCCCCGCAGGAGAAGAAACGCGAGGGGCCGCGCCTGGGCTACCAGATCCTGGCCCACATGATCGAGACCCTCTCCTGGGGCGACGCCGGGATGTACCTGTGCACCCCGGGCGGCGGGCTGGGGGCCGCGGCGGTCGAGGCCACCGGCACGCCGGAGCAAAAGGAACGCTTCCTCAAGCGCTTCCAGGAGGAGCTGCCGGTGCTGGGTTGCATGGCGATGACCGAGCCACAGGCCGGGTCCGATACTTCTTCCATCCGCACCACAGCCGTGCGGGATGGGGATTTCTGGGTGCTTAATGGCGAGAAGATCTTCGTCACGGCGGGTCAGAAATCCCTGGTGGAGACCAAGGGCTTCGTCGTGGTGTGGGCCACCATCGATCCCTCGGCCGGCCGCGCCGGCATGCGCCCGTTCGTCGTGGAAGCCGGCACACCGGGCGTGAGCGTTACCAAGCTCGAGCATAAACTGGGCATCCGCGCCTCCGACACGGCTTCGGTCGTGCTTCAGGATTGCCGCATTCCGTTCGGCAACATCCTGGGCAGCGCTGAAGTGGCGAAAGAAAAGACCACCGAGACCGGCTTCAAGGGCGCCATGGCTACCTTCGACGCCACCCGGCCGCTGGTCTCGGCCTCGGCCATGGGTATCGCTCGAGCCACAGTCGAGCTGGTCAAGGAGATGCTGGCGCAGCAGGGCGTGACCATCCGCTACCATCTGCCGCGGCAGAAGTTGAGCCATATCGAGCGCGAGGTGATCGACATCGAGGTCATGTTGCGCAGCGCCTGGCTGCTGGTGCTCAAGGCCGTGTGGATGGCCGACCAGCGCCTGCCCAACTCGTCGGAAGCCTCCATGTCGAAGGTCAAAGCCGGGGATGCGGTCACTAAGATCACCCAGCGCGCGGTGGAACTCTTGGGACCGGTAGCCTACTCACGCAAGCTACTGCTCGAGAAGTGGTTCCGCGACGCCAAGATCAACGATATCTTCGAGGGAACCGGGCAGATCAACCGCCTGGTTGTGGCGCGGCGCATCCTGGGATACAGCAGCCGCGAGTTGCGCTAAGGGCGGGGCGCGGGCTTGCCCGCGCCTGCGCCATGCCCCCCATAGGGAGGGAGCAATGACCTATACCATTCGTCACGCGGCCGTCATCGGGGCCGGCACGATGGGCGCAGGGCTGGCCGCTCACCTGGCAGGTGCCGGGGTCACGGTCACCCTGCTCGACATCGTGCCGCCGAAGCTGACCCCCGAGGAAGAGAAGAAGGGTCTGACACTCAAAGACCCGTTGGTGCGTGATCGTTTTGCCCGCACCGGGCTGGAGCGGGCAGTGCAATCCCGTCCCGCCAGCTTCTATATTCCCGATCTGGCAAATCGCATCCGCATCGGAAACCTCGAGGACGATTTCGAACTGCTCAAGGAGGCGGACTGGATCCTGGAGGTCATCGTCGAGGACCTGAAGATCAAACAGGCCCTCATGGCCCGCCTGGAGACGGTCCGCAAACCGAACACCATCATCAGCACGAACACCTCTGGCATACCCGTTTCGCAGATCGCCCAGGGCCGCTCGCAGGACTTCCGGCGGCATTTCTTGGGCACGCATTTCTTCAACCCGCCGCGCTACCTGCCGCTTCTCGAAATCATCCCCACCGGCGATACGGCGGCGGAGGTGATTGAGTTCATGCGCGGCTACGGGACAAACGCGCTGGGGAAGGGCGTGGTGGTCGCGAAGGACACGCCCAACTTCATCGCCAACCGCGTTGGGACGATCGGCGGCATCTTCCTCATCGATTACGCATTGCGCAACGGCTACACCATCGATGAAGTGGATGCACTCACCGGCCCGCTGGTGGGCCACCCCAAGACGGGCACCTTCCGCCTGTTCGATCTGGTGGGCATCGACGTTCTCGACCACGTTATTCGCAACCTGCACCCGGCTGTGCCCGACGACGAACAGCGCGCGCTGATGGCCTCGCCGCTCGTTCTGGACCTTTTCAAGAAGATGGTGACGAACAACTGGCTGGGCGGCAAGACGAACCAGGGCTTCTATAAAGAAGTGCGGGTGGACGGCAAGAAGGACTTCTGGACGCTCAACCTCAAGACGATGGATTACGAGGCGCCCAGCAAGCCGCGTTTCGAATCGGTTGGCAAAACCCGCGAGATCACACCCCTGGGCGAGCGCCTCAAAGCCCTGCTGGCTGAGAACGACCGCGCCGCCGAACTGCTGCGCCAGGTGACCTACCACGGGCTGGCCTACGCCTCGAATCGCATCCCCGAGATTGCGGACGACTTGATGGCCGTGGACCTGGCCCTCAAGTGGGGCTTCATGCATGAGGCCGGCCCCTTCGAGACCTGGGATGCGCTGGGCGTGGCCGAAACGGTGGAGAAGATGGACGCGGCGGGCCACAAGCCGGCGCCGTGGGTGCGCGAGATGCTGGCCGCCGGCTGCCCGACGTTCTATCAGTCGGAGGCGGGTGAGCCGGTCGCCGTGTACAGCCTCGCCAAGCGCGGCTACCAGCCCATCCACTCCGATCCTGGCATCCTGCGCCTCGCCCCTCGCAAGAAGAGTGGGGGCGTGATCGAAGAGAACGCCGGGGCCTCGCTGGTCAATATCGGCGACGGTGTGGCCTGCCTCGAATTCCACACCAAGATGAATGCGCTCGACACCGACATCTGGGATCTGATGCAGCGCACGCTCGACCGCCTGGACGTGGGCGAATTTGATGGCCTTGTCATCGGTAACGAAGGCGACAACTTCTGCGCAGGGGCCAATATCTTCCTGGTGGCGGTCGGGGCGCAGAACAAGGAATGGGAGCAGCTGGAGAAGGCCATCCGCGGCTTTCAGCTCATCAATCAACGCATTCGCTACTCCACGCGGCCGGTGGCCGTGGCCGTGGCCGGCATGGCACTGGGCGGCGGTTGCGAAATGACCATGGCATCTCCAAACGCGATCGCGGCCGCCGAGAGTTATATCGGCCTGGTGGAGGTGGGCGTCGGGCTCATCCCGGCCGGCGGCGGCTGCAAGGAAATGGTGCGGCGCATCCTTTCGCCCGCCATGCGCACCAAGGGCTCCGATCCGCTGGTATCGCTGCAGCGTATCTTTGAGATGGTCGGACAGGCCAAGGTGGCGACGAGCGCCGAGGAGGCGCGCGCCTTCGGGTTCCTCTCGCCGGGCGATCGCATGGTGATGAATCGATCGCACCTGCTGGCCGAAGCCAAGCGCGAGGTGCTCTATCGTGCGCAGGAAGGCTACCGGCCGCCCACCCCCCTCAAGTTGTACGCCGCGGGGCGTGACTCCCTCTCAGGCATGAAGGTGGGCGTGTTCATGTTCAAGGAGAGCGGGTTCATCAGTGAACACGACGCGCTCATCGGCAACCACCTGGCCAACATCCTGTGCGGCGGGCCGCTCAGCCAGCCGGCTTGGGTGGATGAGCAGTACTTCCTCGACCTGGAATGCGAGGCCTTCCTCTCGCTGTGCGGGGAAGCCAAGACCCAGGAGCGCATCTGGCACATGCTGAAAACGGGCAAGCCGCTGCGCAACTAGCGAATTCCCTGCCGCTTGGAGGCTGCCGGCGAAGGCCGGCGGCGCCAGCGGAGGGTGGAGGTGAGCGATGCCTGCAAAGAAAGGAAGTACCGCAACCCCCAAGCGCGCAACGCGCACACCCGCGGTCACGGCGCACAAGGCTGCACCGCGCGCGACCGTTCCCGCAGTGCGGGTTTCGGCCGCGGGTGGACGCGAGGCCGTCATCGTGGCCGCCGTGCGCACGGCGGTTGGGCGCGCCGGGCGCGGTTCGCTGCGCAGCGTACGGCCGGACGAAATGGCAGCCGCGGTCATCCGCGAAGCATTGCGCCGCGCCGCCCCGCTGGATCCCTTGGAGATCGATGACGTGCTCATCGGCTGCGCCTTCCCGGAGGGGGAACAGGGCCTGAATATCGGGCGCCTGGCTGCATTGCGGGCGGGGTTGCCGATCGAGGTCCCAGGCGCGACGGTCAACCGCTTCTGCTCCTCTGGGATGCAGACGATTGCCATGGGCGCGCAGGCGATCCTTGCGGGCCTGGCGGATGTGATCATCGCTGGCGGGACCGAATCGATGTCGATGGTGCCGATGACCGGCAACAAGTTCAGCCCGAATCCCGGGTTTGCGGCCGAGTGGCCGTCGGTCTACCTCAATATGGGCCTCACCGCCGAGCGGGTCTCGAAGGAGTACAAGATCTCGCGTGAGGATCAAGATGGCATGGCGATGCGCAGCCACCAGCGTGCGGCGGCGGCGCAGGATGCCGGCCGCTTCGTTGAGGAGATCATCCCGCTCAAGGTGAACTTGGTCGAAGTGGGCGAGGATGGCAAGCGTAGTGAGCGCGGTTTCACCTTCGAAGCCGATGAGGGCCCGCGCCGCGACACGACCCTGGAAGCGCTGGGCAAGCTCAAGCCGGCTTTCCTGCAAGGGGGGACCGTCACCGCCGGCAACTCGTCGCAAATGTCGGACGGCGCAGCGGCGGTGGTGATCATGGAAGCCCGCAAAGCCAAGACCCTCGGCCTCGAACCA
>MGOA01000058.1 GCA_001796965.1 Chloroflexi bacterium RBG_16_64_43 | reverse complement strand
TGCGCGTGCGTCCGGCGCCCACCTTCACCTGCGACGGGATGTCACGCCACGATACGATGCGAACGTCTACGCTCATGCTTTCATCATCTCCACCAGCCGTGATTCGAGAGCTCCGTAGCCCACGTGCACCACCTCCAGCGGGAGCCCCAGGGCGCGCGCAGCCCATTCCGCCTTGGCGACCAGTTCCGGCTTGTCCTCCTGCGCCAGATACACCACCTTGGTGTAGTTGGCGAAGTAGTCGTCGCGCAACTCCGGGTGGCGGGCGAGACCTAATCGCTCGACGACCAGGTGATCGAACGAGCGCGCCAAGTAATCGGTGAGGAAGAATGTACCCGGCGCGCGGTCCATCATCGCCTGGAACTGCCCATTGGCGTACATCTCGTAGCAGTGAGGCCCCGCTACTCGTTCAACACCTTCGGCGGCGAGCAGGGCATCCAGGCGCCCTCCCGTGCCGCAATCGCCGTAAACGACGATCACCCGGTCGAAGACGGCACGCGCTTCGCGGATGCGCCGCGCCACGGCCTGCGGGATGCGGTCGGGCGTGTTGTGCAACAAGGACGGCACGGCCAGCACGTCTGCCTGCCACTCATGTTTGGCTTTGAGGGCCAGTACCTCGCGCGCCAATGCGCCACACGCAATCAGGGCAGTTCGCATCCCGACCCTTTCCCGCTAGAGCAAACCTTTGGCGGCCAGCGCATCGCGCATCGCCCGCAAATGGTCCGGTGTGCTGCCGCAGCACGCGCCAATCACACGCGCCCCAGCCTCGGCGGCCGCGGTGGCGTAGCGCGCCATGTCGTCCGGGCCGGCGCCGTATACCGGACGCCCGGCATGCAGATGGGGCACGCCGGCGTTTGCCTTGGCCACGAGCGTGGTGCCAGGCGCCGTCGCCCGCATCTTGGCCACCACTTCGAGGATTTCGTCTGGCCCGTTCCCGCAGTTGCCCCCCACCGCCACGGCCCCCCATCCGCTCAGGGTCTGCGCCGCACGCTCGGGTGTCACGCCCATCATCGTCCGCCCGCGCGTGTCGAACGTCATCGTGGTAATAATCGGGATATCGGCCGAGGCACGCCGCACCCCGTCGAGGGCGGCCCGCATTTCCTCCAGGCTCGACATCGTTTCGAGCCAAATCACGTCGACTCCGCCCTCGACCAGCGCCGCCGCCTGTTCGGCAAACCCGGCCACGGCCGCCTCGGGCTCCAATTCGCCAAGAGGCGCCAGGATGCCGCCGCTGGGGCCGATGTCGCCCGCCACCAGGGCGTTGCCTCCCGCGGCTTCGCGCGCCAGGCGCGCGGCGGCGCGGTTTAGCTCGGCAGCACGCTCCTGCAGGTTGTGAAGCTGCAGGCGGAAGCGGTTTCCGCCGAACGTGTTGGTCAAGAGGATGCGCGCACCCGCCTCGACGTACGCCGCGTGGACCGCTCCAACACGCCGCGGCTCATCGACGTTCCAAAGTTCAGGGGAATTGCCGAACTCCAGCCCGTTAGCCATCAACATCGTTCCCATCGCGCCATCAGCGAGGATTACCCCTGGCTGCGCCAGCAGCTCACTCCAGGTTGTCATGTGGCCTCCTTGTAGGCGTCGTGGCTGGGGCGGATGTCGATGTCACCGATTGATGCGGCCACGCTAGACCCCACGCTTGAGTGCGACCAGTTTCTTGGCCGTCTCGACCGCAATGGCTGCATCGCGACAGTAAGCGTCGGCCTCGATCTCCTCGGCAAAGGCTGCGTTGAGCGGTGCGCCGCCGACCAAGACGATCAGGTCATCCCGCAAACCGGCTTCCTTGAGCGCCTTGATCACAACCCCCATGTACGGCATGGTCGTGGTCAGCAGCGCGCTCATGCCGAAAAGGGTGGGCTTGTGTTCCTTCACCGCACCGATGAACTTCTCCGCATCCACGTTGATGCCCAGGTTCACTACCTTGAACCCGGCTCCCTCCATCATCATCGCCACCAGGTTCTTGCCGATGTCGTGGATATCGCCCTTCACCGTCCCGATGACGAGCGTGCCGATCTGCGGCGCGCCGGTCTCTACCAGCAACGGGCGCAGGATCTCCATGCCGGCCTTCATCGACTTGGCGGCCATGAGCACTTCGGGCACGAAGAGTATCCCGTCGCGGAAGTCCGCACCTACGACGTCCATGCCGGCCACGAGCGACCCGGTCAGAACCTCGTAGGGCGTCAGGCCGCGCCGCAGCAGTTCCTTGACCGCGGCCACAACTTCGGCCGCCAGTCCATCGTACAGGTCGTCCTTGATCTGCAGGACGATCTCCTCAGTCGGTAGCTTGGTCAGATCCAGTTCCTCGCTCATTCCGCAATCTCCAGGTGGGATGGGTTGGTGTGGCTTTTCCGCGGCCGTGCCCGTGCGGCACTTCGCGGGGCAGGAAGATCGGCCTGCAAATGAGGGAAGGCGTCGCTCGCGTGCGGCAGGGCGAGCGCGGCGACGAACAGATCCTGAAAGCTGGGCTCGGTAGCCGTCTGCACGTGCTCCACCCAGCCCGCCAGCCGTTCCGCCTCCACTCGCTGCTCGCGGTCGAGCAGAGCGATGCGCGCCCCGTCGCCCGCCGAATTACCTACAGCCTGCACCCGCTCCAGCTCGCAGTCCGGGATCATGCCCAAGATCATCGCGTGGCGCGGGCTGATGTAACTGCCGAAGGCGCCGGCCAGCGCGATGCGATCGACGGTCGCAACACCTTGATGTTCCATGAGCAGCCGCACGCCGGCATACAGCGCCGCCTTGGCCAATTGAATCGCACGCACGTCGCTCTGGGTGACCACGATCGGCGCGCCGGTGGCGGTTTGCGCGGCGTCGGCAAGCACGTAGCGCCCGGTGCGGCCTTCGTATTGCACGCGCGGCGAACGCTCGGCAGCCTTTTCGTCGAAGCGGCCGTCGGAGGTGATGATGCCCGCCAGGAACATCTCTGCCACGGCCTCGATGATGCCGCTGCCGCAGATGCCGGTGGCGCGTGCCTGCGCAGGCACTTCGTCCGCGGCTTGCGGCTCCACCCACTCCCCGTGGCCGATAACCTTGAAGCGCGGCTCGAGCGTGGCGCGGTCGATGCGCACCCGCTCGATGGCGCCCGGCGCGGCGCGCTGGCCGTGGGTGATTTGCGCGCCCTCGAAGGCCGGCCCGGTCGGGCTCGAAGCGCACATCATTCGCGTACGGTTGCCGAGCGAGATCTCGGCGTTGGTCCCCACATCGATGAGCAGCATCACTTCATCTTGTTTGTGCGGCGCCTCGGCCAAGAGAGCCGCCACGTGATCGGCGCCCACATGCCCGGCGATACACGGCAACACATGCACGCGCGCGCCGCGGTGGAACGCCAGCCCCAGGTCGCGCGCCTTCATCTCGAGCGGTCCGGAGGTGGCCAGCGCAAACGGCGCACCACCCAGCTCAACCGGGTCGAGGCCGAGCAGCAGATGATGCATGATGCTGTTGCCCACCAGCACGCTGTCGACGATCTCAGCCGAGGTAAAGCCGGCGCGCGCGGCGGCCTTCTCGGCCAATTCATTGATGGCGCGGATGACCGCACGGTGCATGCGCGCCACGCCCTGCGGCTCGCTCATGCCGTACGACACCCGGCTCATCAGGTCTTCGCCGAAGCGCACCTGGGGGTTCATCATCGATTCGCTGGCCAACACAGCGCCGGTGCGCAAATCGCACAGGTGGGCCGCAATGGTCGTCGATCCGACGTCCACCGCCAGGCCGACCAGCCGCTCCACATAACCCGGCTCGATGCGCAGCACCTCGCGCTCACCCCACAAGGTGAGCGTCAGCGTGCTCCCCCCGACGCGCAGCGCCGGCTGCAAGCTAGGCAGCACGGCCGGGTCGAGGACCGGCGAGGCGATCTGCCATTGCTCACGCAGCGCCTGAACCACCCGTTGCCAGTCCCCGCGATGGTCGCCTAGGCTGGCCGGGGCCACTTCTATATAGATGAGGCGCACCGCGGGCTGAATGGTGATCGTGCGCTCGGTGGCCTCTTTGGCGATGACCTGTTTGCGCGCCTGGCTTTCCTCCGGCACGCTGACCAGTAACTCGCCCTGCACGCGGGCGGCGCAGGCCAGCCGTCGGCCGCGTATTTCGAACTTGGCCGCGCAGGCGATTTCTTGCGCCTCGGGCGGCGAGAGGTGGGCCCCGACAGAGGTGAGGCCGTGCTTCTCGTAGCGCCCTTCCTCGACAAGCACCTGGCACTTGCCACAGGTCTGCTTGCCGCCGCATATCGATTCGAGATCGACCCCCAGTGAGCGGCACGCGGTGAGCAGGTCGGTCCCCTCGGCGATGAGTCCGCGCCGCCCGGAAGGCACGAGCACAAGCTGGTGTTGTCGGATTGAGGTCGCCTTGTCGGTCACAGTGTCATCCGTCCCACGTCGATTGCTCTGCTCTGCGGGCTGAGCTCAGCGCGCATTCACGTCCTCGCGGCATCCGTCAGCTGCTCTGGCCGGCCGCTTCACGTCGCCGCCGTTCTGTACGCTCGCGCCGGGCGGGCGGCGCGCTGTGCGTCCAGCCTTGGGGAGGGCGCGAGTCCCCGGCCACCAGGCCGGCGAATTTGGCGCGCACACGTGCATCGACCTCCGCGGAAAATACAACCGGGTTGTCGCGGGTCAGAATATCCTGCACCCTGCGCATCGCGCGCGCCTGCGAATCCAAGGCGCCGCGCTCGATCCACTGGGCGCGGGCGTCGCGATCCGAAATCTCGGGCAGGAAGGCGGCCGACTTCATGCGCTCCAGTGTGTGCGCATTGTCCATGAACATGCCCGCCGGCCCCACCTCGCGAATCAGATCGAGAGCCAGGTTGTCTTCGCTGAACTCCAGCCCGCGCTTGGCCCGCTTGGCCATCATGAAGATCTCGTCGTCGATGACCGCCTTGGCGAAGTCGAATGCCATCAGCGCGTCGAGCAGCCCGCCGGTGTTGAACATATCCACCCCGGCCGCCAGGCCGAGCGCGAGCGACATGCCGGTCTCATAGCCCGATTGGGCATCGTTGAGCTTGGAATTCGTGAGGCCGATGTAGCCGCCGTTGGGCACGTTGTAGAAGCGCGCCATCTGCGCGTGCCCCACGAAGAGCACGCCGGTCTCGATCGCGCCCGGGGCGTAGGCCCCGCTGCGCATATCGGCCACGGTTGGCAACGTGGCGTAAATCGTGGCTTTGCCGGGCCGCACCATTTGCTCGAGAACTGCCGCAGCCAGGAATTCCGCATTGCCCTGGGCCAACGTCCCCAGCAGGGTCAGCGGCGAGGTGAGCCCGGCGTTGGGGACAATGGTCGGGTAGCAGGGCAGCCCTTGCTCGGTGTAATAGATGAGCATCTGGGTCGAATCGAAATCCATTGTGAGCGGCGATACAACCGGGCAGTAGTGATGAGTCACGAAAGGATGTGCACGGTAGGCAGCTTCGCTTCCGGCGATGGTGAATGCCAGCTGCAGGATCTTCTCAGTGTCCTCAGGCGGGCCGCTGCCGCGCACCGGCTTGGCGCAATTCTTGAGCGCGGCATAGAAGCGGGTAAGGCTGAACATTCCCGCCGGGGCATCTTCGGCTAGAGTCGAAATAGAAAAGACGTCGTACCCGGGGAGTTCGTTCACCAGGTGGGCGATGCGCGCCAAATCTTCCGAGCGCGCGCGCCGCTCCTGCCCGGTCAGTGGGTCGACGATGTTCGGCGCCGAACTTCCGGTGACCATCACCGGGCTGTCGCCCGGGATCGTCCGGTCGAAGCTCGGGTCGCGGCCGCCAAAGGTGAAGCTGGGCGGGATCGAGGCGCGGAACTCTTCGACCACGGCGCGCGGGAGGTGCATGATCTCGCTCCCGGGCTGCGGCCGGCAGCCATGCGCAGCAAGAATCTCGCGCGCTTGCGCATTGCGGACGAGCAACCCCACCTCGTCGAGAATCTCAAGTGAGGCCTCGTGAATACGCAGCACCTGATCGCCGCTCAGCAATTCGTAGTGTTGAGTCATCCCCAGGTCCCTTTCTCGCCGGGCCGAGTGCTTACGCCTCGCGGCGCGCACTTACAGAGCGAGCGCCGCCGTCTCGGTAACGAATTGAAAACGGTCCCCCCGGTAATGGTCCTCGCCGTGGTCCACCGGCGCGCCCAGGGCATCATACGAAAGCCGGCGTTCAAGCATCAACGGCGCGCTCAGCGGCACAAGCAACTGCTCAGACTCGTACGCGGTGGCCAGCACCGCCTCCAGGCTAAGGCGCGCGCGATGCACATCGACCCCATAGTGCTTGTGCAGCACCTCGTACAACGAGTGTTGCTCGAGATCGTGTCGCCCCAGGTGCGCGAAGCGCACAATCGAAAGCGTATAGTGTTCGAGCAGCACCGGCTGGCCGTTGAGGAAGCGCAGGCGGCGGATGTCGTAGATGGGCGCAAATGCCGGCAAACGAAGTGCCGCCGCCAGAGCTGCGCCGCACGGCCGTTCTTCAAACGAGATCACCTTCGCTCCAGGCGTGAAGCCTTGCTCGCGCATGCGCTTAGTGAATGAGACAAGCTGCCCGGCCTGGCGCTCGATCTTGCGGTCCGCGATATACGTCCCGGCACCCTGGCGGCGCGCCAGCAGTCCCTGCGCCTCAAGCATCTCCAAAGCACGGCGCAACGTCATGCGGTTCACGCCCAGCATCTGGCTCAGATCGCGCTCGGGTGGCAGGCGATCGCCGGGAGCGAGGCGACCCGAATCGACCCAGTTTAGGAGTCCTTCTGCGATCTGAATGTAGAGAGGCACACCGGCCAATAGACGGTTGACCGGTTTGAGCCGGAATGAATCGAGCGAGACGAGATCAGCCTTGGAAGAGGTCATTTGTGTCGCTTGGAACAAATTGGTCTAGTGGTATATACCAATCTGGAGGACAGGATAGCATGGGTTGGCCGCAGTGTCAACAAGCTGATCCCGCACCCTTTCCCGTCGGCCGGGTAGTCACCTCGCGCCAGGCGAGATCGACGAGATCGCGCGTATCTCTCCGCCCCTCCCCACGCCAGATGCACCTGCATTCGTTGCCGCCGGCACGACTCAGGACTTTGCCAAGCAGCGATTTGACTCGCGGGGCTCGCTCCAACCCGGCGGCCCGAAACGATGCTTTCGATACGTACCATGGCGTGGGGACCCAGGCCCAGAGGCAGGCGAGGTATCTGCCAGCGGGTTGCACACGTGCATGGAGGTGGGTCGCCGCCGCTCGATGAGTCGTGGTCGGGCCATCGCGCTGTGGAGTTTGGGGGGCGAGGTGCTCGCGGCCGGACCGGATTCGACCGGTAGCAGTCCCGCGTGGGATGCAGGGCAGAGGCAGCTACCCAATAAAGGAAAGGAGGCCCCAGCCGAAAGGGTCCGGCTGAAGCCTCCATTCTTTAGTGGCGGGAGCGACGGGATTCGAACCCGCGGTCTCGGCCTTGACAGGGCCGCGTGTTAGGCCAGCTACACCACGCCCCCGAGTGCCGCGCATCATACCATACCCCGCGCTGGGCCGTCAATCCAACCTTAGGTACAATCAAGTGGGTCGGCGAGAATTCGCCAGGC